>NZ_LXTU01000011.1:0-24305 GCF_001683935.1 Rothia sp. ND6WE1A
GGAGGGCGACCCGCCATATCACTATGAAGGCTTAGCAGTTTTTATACAATGGAGTAAAGAACACTACGGCGAGAGCCGAGATAAGGAAAACAACATGTCACGTACTCCCTTTATTGCTGGCAACTGGAAGATGAACCTTGATCACGCTCAGGCAGTGACCTTGGTACAGAAACTGGCTTGGACTTTGGACGACACCAACTTTGACTTTGACAAGGCAGAAGTTGTGGTCTTCCCTCCTTTTACTGACATTCGCTCGGTACAGACTCTCGTCGAGGGTGATAAGCTCAAACTTGCTTACGGCGGACAGGATCTCTCCGATCAGGACTCCGGTGCTTACACCGGCGATATCTCCGGTGAATTCCTGAACAAATTGGGTGCCAAGTACGTTTTGGTAGGTCACTCTGAGCGCCGGACCATTCATGGTGAGTCCGATGCTGTATGTGCAGCGAAGGTACAGGCAGCTTACCGCAATGACCTCGTTCCTGTTTTGTGCGTGGGCGAAGGTCTGGAAACCCGTGAAGAGAACAAGCATGTAGAGTTCACTCTTGAGCAGCTTCGCGGTTCTTTGGATGGTCTTTCAGCCGAGCAGGCTGAGACTCTCGTGGTAGCTTACGAGCCTGTTTGGGCGATTGGTACCGGCAAAGTAGCAACTTCAGCAGATGCTCAGGAAATGTCTGCAGCTATCCGTGCTGAAATTGAAAAGCTTTACTCAGCTGATGTAGCCGAAAAGGTTCGCATTCTCTACGGTGGTTCGGTTAAGGCTGCATCCGCTCCTGAAATTATGGGCGAGAACGACGTCGACGGCGTACTCGTTGGCGGAGCTTCTTTGGACGCTTCTGAATTCGCTAACATTGCGCGTTTCGACGCATAAGTAAAGTCGCTTAATATAAGGGTCGGTGAATAACGCTCTGGCTTGTTCACCGACCTCTTCTGCAGGTATTGTTTGAGTTTCAATAGTGCCCATCGACTGCATTTGCTTTCAATCTGGCGTATAGTTTTATCTGCCCTGACTACTTAAGAGTAGGAGCGGGCAATCGTTTACTACTTGTGAAAGGCTCTCGTGGAGATTCTCAAAGTCACTCTGATGGTGATTATCGCTATTTCGAGCGTTATTACCGTTCTTTTGGTTCTACTCAACCGCGGTAAGGGTGGCGGTCTTTCAGATATGTTCGGTGGCGGCATGACCACTTCCTTGAACTCTTCAGGATCCGCCTCAAAGAACCTGGTTCGGTTGACGGTAACGGTAATCCTGATTTGGGTTATTTCGATTATTGCTTACGGTCTTATGCTTCGGTTTGAGACGGCATTGGTTTAATATCTCTTAGTTTTAATAAAAAGTGGCTCCCACCAAACGGTGGGAGCCACTTTTGACTGCAACCTCAGGTCTTTATCTAGCTTCTGCTGAGAACTTTAGATTGCCCTGTGCTGCAGCATCCGCCCAAATAATTGTTTTCTCAAGTCCTCTAGCTCCGGCGGCGGGGGTTTCGGTGAGGATATCTGCTGAGAGCTCTTCGTCCTTGACTGATGAAGCTTGCATGACACGCGTCAATGGGGCGTTCTTGTCTTCTCCCGATACCATGAACCAAATCTGCTGGGAATTGCAGATAACGGGTCGAGTCAGCGTTACTCGATGGGGTGGGGGTTTGGGTGAATCATGAACCGCTAGGGTGATTGCCTTTTCTTCATGAATCTCTGGGCGATGGGGAAAGAGCGATGCGATGTGTCCGTCAGGACCCATACCCAACAAAGAAAGACCAAACGTAGGGTATTCTGCGCCCGTAGGAGCAAATTTCTTCAGTTCCTGCCGGTAAGCTTCTGCAGCTTTTTCTGCAGTGTCGAACTGGTCAGATGCGCCTATCACATGCAGATTTTCCGCGGGAATATCCAGTGATGCGAGGAGCGCATCAGCAGCCTGCTGGGAATTTCGGTCTTCGTGACCGGTGGGTACAAACCGCTCGTCGGACCACCAGAAGTGTACGCGGGACCAATCGATATCTTTGATTGCACGCAATTCACCTGCTGCTTCCAGGATCTTGGAACCCATAGTTCCCCCGGTGAGAGAAACCTGTACTAGCTCATTATCTGAGAGGTCCTGCTGTAGGGCGCTGAGAAAATGAGCGGCAAGTTCATCTGCCAAAGTTTTTTGGTCAGGAAAAGAAATAAAGCGTGGTTTAGGCATCGAAAACCTCCGTACAGTTGACGCCTTCAGTGACGTCCTCGTTATTGTTCAAATCAACGACGATGTTCCCAGAGTGAAGCGCCTTGGTTAGCACTTCACCGTAGACTTCATCGGGATCCAGACGCCGCAGTTCCTCTGCCAAACATTCGGCAAGAGTACGAACCGGTAGCGCTATCTGCTGGTCGGGAGCACCGGGATAGGAAAGCTTTGCGATATTCCAATCGGGGCGGTCGATGACAATCTTGCCGTCTTCACGTTCGAGCTCCACCCTGTACAAACCGCGTTCAAGATTGGTCGTGGAAAGGTGAACCTCTGCTTCAAGCTTGTAACCAAGCCACGCGCCGAGCAAGACCACCGATGGAGATTTAGAAGACCCAGAAACGGTAACTTTCTGAGTGGGAGAGTAGGGGATTTGGTCGAGTATAGCCGCTAATTGTATACGCCACAGTGTCAACCTAATCCACGCAAGGTCAGTATCGCCGTCTTGATAGGTTTTGGAGAGCTGGCTCAAAACGGTCATTGGATCATAAGCACGAGCAGAATCAGTAATACGACGCTGGGCAATTCGACCAATGGAAGTTTCAGCAGGAGCTTCAGGAACCGAGTGGGGCCACCACGCCACAATGGGCGAATCGGGCAACAACAGACCAGAAATCAAAGATTCGGTAGGTTCCGCTGCCCGACCCCAACCGCGCAGAACAATGAGCTCAGAAGCACCCGCTTCACCACCTACTTCAATCTGCGCATCCAACCGGTTTTCGGCATCGCGATCTTTTGCAATATGGATAATAATCCGGCAGGGATGTTCGTGCGATGCCGCCTGCGCAGCTTCCATCGCCAGCCGAGAATGCCCCGATTCGGCAAGCATAACCAGCGTCAGAACACGACCGGAAATCGTATTTCCCGTTTCATCCCGCAACCGAGAAATTTCTTTTTCAATTTTGATGGTATCTGTGTTTTCAAGGATGCTGATCACGGGCGTCTCCAAACGCGATTATCGCGAGCTAATAGGGTATTTGCGGATTCAGGTCCCCACGAGCCCGGGGCATACTCATCGGGCTTGATATTGTGCTGAGCCCAATATTTCTCAAAAGGATCAAGAATTTTCCAGGAAAGTTCCACTTCCTCCTGGCGGGGGAAAAGCGGCGGTTCGCCCAGGAGAACGTCCAAAATCAACCGTTCGTATGCTTCAGGGAGCTCTTCGGTGAAGCTGTGACCATAGACGAAGTCCATGTTCACATCACGAATCGCCATCTGGGTTCCGGGAACCTTGGATGAGAAACGAATATTTAGACCCTCATCTGGCTGAACTCGAATCACGATAGCGTTCTGACCGGCGTCATTAGAATTGTTGAACAGCAGATTGGGCGATTTTTTCAAGACCAGTGCGATTTCAGTAACGCGACGCCCTAACCGCTTTCCGGTGCGCAGGTAAAAGGGAACGCCGTTCCAACGGCGCGTATTGATATTGACCTTGATCGCGGCAAACGTTTCAGTGCGGGAGGTAGAAGGAATATCTTTTTCATCAAAGAAACCATTGACCACTTCACCACCCTGGTAACCAGAGGTGTACTGCCCAATCGCAAAGGAGTTCGACAGATTCTCAGGGAGCGTGACCGCTTCAAGTACTTTTTCTTTCTCGGTTCTCAAATGATGAGCCTTGAAAGAAATAGGTTCTTCCATAGCAGTCAGTGCTAAGAGTTGCAGAAGGTGGTTCTGGATGACATCGCGGGCTGCACCTACTCCATCGTAATAACCAGCACGGGAGCCAATACCGAAAGGCTCAGCCATCGTAATCTGCACATGATCGATATGGTTTGAATTCCATAGAGGCTCAAAGATTTGATTGGCAAAACGCATGGCCAAAATATTTTGAACAGTCTCTTTACCCAGATAATGGTCGATGCGGAAAATAGCATCCGAAGGGAAAACATCCTCAACAATTTTGTTGAGGTCGCGTGCAGACTCTAGATCGTGGCCAAAGGGCTTCTCGATAATGACACGACGCCAGCCCTTGCCGTCTTTCTGCTGCGCTAATTCATGTTTAGCCAGCATCTGCAGAACGCTCTCAAAATCCTTGGGCGGAATTGAGAGATAAAACGCGTGATTACCTTGAGTGCCCCGGGATTCCTTGAGTTCTTCAAGAGTTTCATTCAGCCGGATAAATGAATCATCATCGTCAAAGGCACCTTGAACAAAACGTATTCCGGTGGCGAACTGATTCCATACGTCTTCACGGAACGTGGTGCGCGAATGAGCTTCCACTGATTCACGCACAAAATCCTTGAATTGGTCGTGGGACCATTCACGTCGTCCGAATCCAACCAGTCCAAAGCTAGGAGGCAAAAGTCCACGGTTCACCATGTCATATACTGCCGGAAGCAGTTTCTTCCGCGCGAGATCACCGGTTACTCCAAAAAATACCAGGCTACTGGGCCCAGCAACACGGGTGAGCCTGCGATCCCTGGGATCTCTCAGAGGGTTTGATTCATGAGTCATAGACACAGAGTTCTGTCCTTAACTTTTACCTAATATTGTGGCGGTGCCCGCACATTGCGGGCACCGCCCTCATTATTTCACTCAATCGCTAAGACCGTAAATTTTTCTCAGCTTAACTCTTGAATAGGTGACCCATATTATGCAGAGACCAAAGCTTTCTTGACGGTTTCAAGAAGTTCAGCCCAGGAAGCGTCAAACTTTTCGATACCTTCGTCTTCAAGCTTTTTGACAACATCGTTGTAGGAAACACCCTGAGCTTCGATGTCGTTGAGTACCTTATTGGACTCGTCGTACGTACCTGAGATGGTATCTCCTACGACTTCACCGTGTTCAGCGAAGTAGTCAAGGGTCTTCGCAGGAACGGTGTTGACGGTGTTGGGTGCAACTAACTGGCTGACGTAGAGATCTGCAGGATATGCAGGGTCCTTGGTGCCGGTAGATGCCCACAGCGGACGCTGCACGTTGGCGCCTGCGGCTGCCAGACGTTCCCAGCGCTCGGAAGAGAAGGTCTCTTCAAATGCTTGGTATGCCAGGCGAGCGTTCGCCAAACCTGCTTTACCCTTGAGAGCTTTCGCTTCTTCGGTACCAATGGCATCGAGCTGAGCATCGATCTCAGAATCAACGCGGGAGATAAAGAAGGAAGCTACCGAATGAATCTTTGAAAGGTTCTTACCGTTCTCCAATGCCTTTTCCAGACCGATCATGTATGCATTCATGACGGCGCGGTAGCGCTCGAGAGAGAAGATAAGGGTGACGTTCACCGAGATACCCTCAGCCAACGTTTTAGCGATAGGCTCCAGACCCTGCTCTGTGGCGGGAATCTTAATCATCAGGTTCTCACGGTTGACCTTTTCCGCCAGAGACTTTGCCATCTCAGCAGTGCCATCGCTATCGCGAGCCAAACCGGGATCAACTTCTAGGGACACCCGACCATCACGACCCTGGGTGGAGTTGTAGATGGGTGCGAAGACATCGCATGCCTTCTGTACGTCGTCCGCCATGATGGTGAAAACTGCGTCTTCCAGGGAAGTATCAGCAGCCGCCAGTTCTTTAACCTGCTCAGCGTAGGACTCACCGTTAGAGAGCGCGCCGGCAAAGATGGTGGGGTTAGTGGTAATTCCCACAACGTTCTTGGTATCAATCAGCTCCTGCAAGTTACCAGTGGTAATGCGTTCGCGGGAGAGGTCATCGAACCAGAGGGAAACTCCGGCGTCGGAAATTTTTTGAGTTGAAGTAGTCATTGTTAAAACCTTTCGTCCAGAATCTTGAAGAAAATGGAGGGTGCTCTCTCGGTGAGAAAAGCACCCTCTGTGAACTATTTCTGAGTAGCCGCGATGGATTCTTCGGCAGCCTTTACAACTGCTTCAGAGGTAATACCGAATTCTTCGTACAGCTTCTCACCTGCGGCGGAAGCACCAAAGTGTTCCAGAGAAACTGCGCGTCCGGCATCGCCGAGCAAGTCATACCAGCTCATGGCAAGACCGGCTTCAACGGTGACTCGCGCCTTCACCTCGGTAGGAATAACCGATGCACGGTATTCTTCGGATTCAGCAGCGAACCATTCACGTGATGGCATGGAAACTACCCGGGCAGCCACGTTCTTCTCAGCCAGCTTCTGGCGCGCATCCAAAGCAATTTCAACTTCGGAACCGCTAGCAATCAGAATGACATCGGGGGTGCCTTCGGTATCTGCTAGTACGTAGCCACCGCGAGCTGCTCCTTCAGCAGAAGCAAACTTTTCCCCCTCTGCATCGGGGTGCAAATCTTCGCGAGCAACGTTGGTGAGGTTCTGGCGGGAAAGAACCAACCCGGCCGGATGATCCTTGATTTCCAGAATCTTGCGCCAGGCAACGGCGGTTTCGTTACCATCTGCAGGACGAACGACGTCGAGACCGGGGATTGCACGCATTGCAGTGAGGTGCTCTACCGGCTGGTGGGTGGGGCCATCTTCACCCAAACCAATCGAGTCGTGCGTCCATACAAAGATGTTGGGAATGCCCATCACTGCAGCCAGGCGAACTGCTGCGCGCTGGTAGTCGGTAAAGACGAAGAAGGTACCGCTGAAGGGGCGGGTGGGAGACGCTAGAACAATACCGTTGGTAATAGCTGCCGCAGCGTGCTCGCGAATACCGAAGTGCAGTACTCGCCCGTAGGGGCTTGCGCTCCAGCTGGCGGTGCTACGGTGTTCAGGATTGAACGATTTATCAGTGTCGATGGTGGTGTTATTGGAGCTTGCCAAGTCAGCAGAGCCACCCCAAAGCTCAGGCATGACTGGAGCCAGAGCATTGATAACCTTGCCTGATGCTGCACGGGTAGCGATGGAAGAACCAGCTTCAAATACTGGCAGGGATTCGTTCAGGTTTTCCGGAAGCTTTCCTGCTTCTAGGCGAGCATACAGCTTTGCTTCCTCGGGGTGCTCAGATTTCCAAGCCTCAAAAGACTTCTCCCACTCAGCACGTTCTGCTGCATTGCGCTCCTTAACTTCGCGCGTGTAGTTGAGGATTTCATCATCAATGAAGAAATGCTCATCGGGGTTGAAGCCCAGGTATTCCTTGGTAGCAATAACTTCTTCTGTGCCCAACTTTGCACCGTGAACGCCGCCGGTGTTCTTTTTATTGGGGGAGGGCCAACCGATGACGGTGCGCAACTCAATGATTGAAGGCTTATCGGTAACCTTCTTGGCAGCCACGATGGCGTCGTAGAGAGCCTGAACGTCTTCTTTGTATTCGCCGGTTTCAGTCCAGTCAATACGGGTGGTATCCCAGCCATATGCTTCATAGCGTTTCAAAACGTCTTCGGTGAAAGCGACGTCAGTGTCGTCTTCAATGGAAATGTGGTTGCGGTCGAAGATGACGACGAGGTTGCCCAGTTCCTGGTGACCAGCGAGTGAGCTTGCCTCAGAAGTGACGCCTTCTTGAATATCGCCTTCAGAGGCAATAGTGAAGATGGTGTGGTCGAAAGGTGATTCACCAGCAGGTGCCTCGGGATCAAAGAGACCGCGCATGCGGCGCTGAGCGTATGCAAAACCTACGGCAGAAGCTAGACCCTGGCCGAGGGGGCCGGTGGTGATTTCCACACCCTTGGTGTGCTTGTATTCGGGGTGACCAGGAGTCAACGAACCCCAGGTGCGGAGCGCCTTCAAATCATCCATCTCAAGACCGTAGCCATTGAGGAACAGCTGAAGGTAGAGGGTGAGCGATGTGTGACCGGGGGAGAGGATGAAACGATCTCGTCCCATCCACTTGTCGTCGCTAGGATCGTGACGCATCACCTTCTGGAATAGCAGGTGTGCAACGGGAGCCAAGCTCATTGCGGTACCGGGGTGACCGGAGCCAACTTTTTCGACGGCATCTGCAGCAAGGACACGTACGGTGTCCACTGCTCGCTGGTCTTTTTCATTCCACACAAGTTTATTGTTGAGATCAGGCACAGGAAGTCCTTTCTGTGGTGGAGGATTCCCACCGTATTTTCCCTACTATGTAAATCTTTATCTAGTCATCTAGCCCGCCACAAGGGGAGCTAGGGCGATTACTTCCAGAATAGTAGAAAGCACTTCATAAATTCAGGCTCGCTCAAAAAGCTGAACACCCGTGCGTTTTAGGGGAACCTTTTGAGAGCATTCGGAGTGAGGTATAGTTTATATTTGACTATCTGTTACTTTGCCGTGCTCAAAATACTTGCAGACGCCGCAAAGGGGCAGATTATTGCACGCATTCTTGGGTAGGGAGCCAAATTTTGGTGAAGGTCGATAGCACTCCGAGCATTTCTACTGCTCCACGAGAGAGCAGTGCACCTGGAGAGCAAAAAATCGGTTTTGTTCGTAAAGCAAAGGCGTACCTGCACTTGACCAAGCCTCAGGTGATTGAACTATTGTTGGTCACCACCGCTCCAACCATGATGTTTGCCGCCGGCGGTATGCCCAATCTTTGGCTCATTTTGAACACCATGATTGGTGGGGCTATGGCTGCCGGTGCTTCGGGCGCATTTAACTGCTATATCGACCGTGAAGCTGACCGTAAGATGAAACGTACCGAAAAGCGACCTCTGGTCACCGGTGAGTTGACAGATAAAGAAGCACTTGTCTTCGCGTGGATTCTCGCGGTTATCTCCATCGTATATCTCTTCTTCCTGGTCAATCCTTTGGCAAGTGCCTTAGGCGTGGTGGCGATTTTGCTCTACGTGGTCTTCTACTCGCTAATACTCAAGCGTAGAACTACTCAAAATATCGTCTGGGGTGGACTCGCCGGTTGTATGCCCGTCTTTATCGCCTGGGCTGCAGTTGAAAACCGCATTACCTGGGCAGCTGTTGTGCTGTTCCTGGTAATTTTCTTATGGACGCCACCGCATTACTGGCCCCTCTCTATGAAGTATGCCGAAGACTATCAGCGCGCTGGAATCCCTATGCTCGGTGCGATTGCTAGCGCTAAGAGCGTATCCGTTCAGGTAGTGCTCTACGCATGGGCAATGATTGTTTGCTCTTTGCTTCTTATCCCCTTGGGCGGTGCTGGTTGGGTTTACACCATTACCGCTATCGCCGCAGGCGTTTGGTTCCTTTTTCACTGCCATAAGTTGCATCATTTGGCTTTAGAAGAACGCGCTACCAGCCGCACCGCAATGACCGTCTTCCACGGATCTATCACCTACCTCACCGTGTTGTTCATCGCCCTGGCAATCGATCCTTTCGTAGGGGATGCAGTGCTGAGTCTCTAATACTGACTTGCTTGCGAGACATTTCCAAAAGGATTGACTCACGCACTAGAAAGAATAAAAAAGGGCCCGAGAACACTTATGTTCTCGGGCCCTTCTTCCATTGTGTTTAGCGGGAAATGACGGGTGCTTGATAAATCCGGCGAGCTGTTTTTTGCCGCTCTGATGCAGAGCCGATGACCAACTGCTTTTCAATGAGCGATACTGCAGCCCAGATGAAAAGTCCTGAACCGAGCAGGTGCAGTTCTACTAACCAGATAGGAAGTCCGTTGAAGTATTGGGTATAACCTACTACCGCCTGGTAAACCAAGACCAGCAAGACCAGCGTGATTCCCTTCTTGAGGGAGACAGGCCAGTTGTTCTTCCGTTGAAGAAGCAATACAAAAATGACGGTGGCGCAGTAAGCCCATACCCCCAGTGAGTGCATGCGTGTCACGATGACAGGATTAAAAGCGTGACGGTGCGCCTGGGGATCACCTGCGTGAGGACCGGTGCCCGTTACAACGGTGCCCATGAAGACAAGGTAAGCAACCAATGCCAACCCGATCCAACCCAAAATCCGCATTTCCTTGGACTGAGCAGGGAGGGTTTCCTCCAACACTCGTTCAGAGGCAGAAGAAGTTTTCTCAAAATAGCGGAGAACACGGTTGAGGTAGATAGCGGCAATGCCAATCATGATGCCGGTGAGGTAGAAATGCGCTGTAATCATCCAGGGGTTCAGTTTGAGCCACACCGAGATGCCGCCCACAATTGCCTGCAAGGGAATGCCCCAGAGCAGTAGCAAAGAAAGATTGAAAATATCTGAGTAGCGGTTCTGTGCAGAGCGAAGTCCAGTAAACAGAAGAGGGAAGACGTCTTTGAACCCCCGCGCATGAGGTAGGACGATGCGCACGATAGAGAGAAAAGCAAGAACGGTGACCGCCATCAACACGAAAGTGAGCATGCGGTTACCAAACTCAACAATGCCGTGGATGCCCATCTCAGGCGTCGTCGTCCAGGAGCCTTCGGTAGTACAGCGGGGCCACGTATCACAGCCCAAACCTGACCCGGTGAGTCGGACGATTCCGCCAGAAACAATCAGGAAGATATTGGCGAGGACGACCGCGTACGCCATCGTTTTGACCCAGGGGGTGTATTCGGTAGGGAGTAGTTTCTCGCGAAGGGAAACGAGCCTATCGCGCTTTTGAGGCGCGGTGTTGACAGACATAAGAACCTAACTAACGCTATTTACGCTGACCATTTGAAAAATTTGGCGGCAAGGGAGCCACAAAGTATTGCCCATACCAGCATGACGAGGTGGGGCAGGAAAAGAAACTGCTGATGCAAGTATTCTCCACGAAGAGCTGCTCCGAGCGCTCCCGATGGAAGAATATTGACAATCCACCCGAGAATTCCGGGGAAGTGATGGGTAGGAATGAGCGTTCCGCCTCCAATGGCTAGGATTGCCCACGCCATGTTCACAATTGCCAAGGTAGCTTCTGCACGCACGGTACCTGCAATGAGCATCCCCAGCGCGGTGAAAGCCGCTGCCCCACAGAGCAGAGTAGGAATAGAGAGCAAGATGGGGATGAGATGCGGGCGGAACCCTAAGAGAACCGCCACCAGCAGCACAATGAGATACTGCACGACAATGACGGTGAGAACCGCCAAAATTTTACCCATCATCAAACCGGTTTTGCCCAAAGGGGTAGTGGATAGAAAACGGAGAACACCATAGCGGCGGTCAAACCCAGTTGCAATTCCTTGACCAGAGAGCGCCGTGGAAATGACACACAGCGCTAACACCCCTGGTACCGCAATATCTAGACGGGTTACACCTAACTGCTGGGCATAAGAATCGAGGAAGCCGGTATACCGTAGACCCACCAAAGCGAATAGAGGGAATGCTATGTTGAGCAGAAGTTGCTCGCCATTTTTAAGCATGGCGAACGTTTCATATTTTCCCTGCGCCAGGATACGTTGTGGAAAGCTTGCAGCAGAGGAAGCAACTTGCTGGCTCATTGAATATCACGTCCTGAGATTTCTAAAAATACGTCTTCCAAGGTGCGCTGGGAAAGTTCGAGCGAAATCGGCATAAGGTTTTGCTGCTCTAGTTCAGCGCCGAGTTGAGCAATGACGCCGGGGGAGAGCTGCCCCTCCAACGCATAGTGGTGGTCGGAGAGGTGAATCAACGTGACATCAGAGCGCAAACGGTCTGTGAGGCGTTGAGTATTGAGCTTGTCAGCCAGAGTAAAAGTAAGTCTTTTATGGTTGCTGTCTTCCCCCACCAGAAGCTCCTGGACGCTACCGTGCCGAACCACAGTGCCGGCGTCGACGATATACACATCGTCAGCAAGCCTTTGGGCGTCGTCAAGAAGGTGGGTGGTGAGAATAATGCCCACGCCTTTTTCTTTTTGCTCGCGGATAATTTCAAAGACGACATTGCGGGATTGGGGATCAAGTCCGGCGGAGGGCTCGTCAAGGAAAAGTACTTCGGGCCTGCCCATCAGAGCTGCGGCGAGCGCAACACGTTGTTTTTGTCCGCCGGAAAGTCTGCGGATAGTGGTTCCGTTAAAGGAATGGATTCCCAACCGCTCTGCAATTTCATCGACTTTCAGGGGATTCTGGTACATCGAAGAAATGTGCTTCAGCAAGGGGATGGGTCGCATTGCCTGGGGTAAGCCGCCGTCTTGCAACATGATTCCCACGCGAGCGCGTAATTCTGGAGTAGCTCCCCACGGATTTTCACCGAGCAACTGCACTGTGCCTGAGGTGGGTTTTTGAAGCCCCTGGGCGCATGCAAGCGTGGTGGTTTTCCCGGCACCATTTGCCCCCAATAGCACACTGACTTCCCCGCGGTGGGCGGTGAGTGAGAGTCCATTGATAGCGCTGACGGTGCCGCGTTCGTTGATTTTCTCTGGATGTTTCTGCGCAAAATCACGCGATGGCTTAAATTCTTTAACCAGAGAATCTATCTGAACTGCAGCGAGGGCAGAGGTGTTGCCCAGCTGAAAATGCGGGTGTGAGGAGTTCAGGTTTTGCACTACTCTAGCTTACGCTGTGGCGAATAAAGTCTCATCTCCGGCAGGTGTATTTGGTCAAACTATCAGAGCAATCCCAGGGTGTACCTTAGCTAGGGGATCAAGTAGTAGGTGAATCGAGTGTGCGCTGAGAGCAAAGAAAGGTTTGCCTTACTAGATTTGAACCCACGAATTAGGTCATACTTTATTTGTGTATTCCGTGAATCAAGACTCCGCAAAGAAGCCTACTGGTGCGCGCAATACAGAAGCAGATGAAAGAACACGCGACCGTGTTCTGACCGGAGTACTCACTCAGGGCCCTGTTTCTGCGGCCAGTCTCGGTGAAGAACTCAATCTCACCCCCGCCGCGGTGCGCCGACACCTCGATGTCCTCGAACACGACGGGCTCATTATTGTCGCACCTCTTAAACAGCACGGAGCAGGCGCCGGACGACCCGCGCGTCGTTACGTCATAGCCCCTCAGGGGCATTCTCAGATTGGAAATGATTATCTGGGAATAGCAAAAGACGCTCTGTACCTGCTTGAGGAGAAGGTTGGCAAACAGGCTTTGCAGGCTTTCGTTGAAGCGCGTTCGGCAGAGATGGAAGACCGCTACCGACCTTTAGTTGAAGCGGCTGGCAACGACATTATGGCGCGGGCAAATGCACTCGCTTTGGCGATGTCGCAAGATGGTTTTGTTGCATCGGCTCAAGTAATGGACCCGCCAGCCGGGCGAAAACTACCCCAACATCTTCTAGCGAGTATTCAGCTATGCCAGGGGCACTGCCCAGTGCGTGATTTGGCTGAAGATTTTCATATTTTCTGTGACGAAGAAACCAAAATAATTGCGGATCTTCTCGGTGTCGACGTTCGACGGCTCTCCACTATGGCAGATGGTGCGCACGTGTGCACCACCCATATTCCACTGGAGCGGTTGAATGTGACCGAGCCACAGTAGAAAAGACTTTGCGGCGCATGCCGCTAAAGAACCCCACAAAGAAAGGCCAAAATGACTGAGCAAGTTGAGCGCAATGCCAACAACACCGTCATTTCAGAGATTCTGGAGGCTAACCCCGAGCTCGAGGGCATTGGTACCTACGAGTACGGTTGGGCCGACTCTGATATTGCAGGTCAGACCGCAAAACGCGGTTTGAATGAGGATGTTGTTCGTGATATTTCCTCGAAGAAGAACGAGCCCGAGTGGATGCTGAATATGCGTCTGAAGGCTCTGAAGTTCTTCGATCGCAAGCCCATGCCCACCTGGGGTGCGGATCTTTCGGAAATTGATTTCGATAACATCAAGTACTTTGTGCGCTCCACCGAGGGCCAGGCAAAGACTTGGGAAGATCTTCCCGAAGATATTCGCAATACCTACGAAAAACTGGGTATACCCGAGGCTGAGCGCGAGCGCTTGGTTGCTGGCGTTGCAGCGCAGTATGAATCTGAGGTCGTGTACCACCAGATTCGTGAAGACCTTGAGCAGCAGGGTGTAATCTTCGTTGATACCGATACTGCGCTCAAAGAGCATGAAGAGATTTTCCGCGAATACTTTGGCACCGTTATTCCTACCGGTGATAACAAGTTTGCAGCGTTGAACACCGCCGTATGGTCTGGTGGCTCATTTATCTATGTACCCAAGGGCGTCCACGTTGATATTCCCTTGCAGGCTTACTTCCGTATCAATACGGAGAACATGGGTCAGTTCGAGCGCACTTTGATTATTGCTGATGAAGGTTCCTACGTTCATTACATCGAAGGTTGCACCGCACCTATTTACAAGTCCGATTCTCTGCACTCGGCAGTGGTTGAAATCGTGGTGAAGAAGAACGCCCGCGTTCGCTACACCACTATTCAGAACTGGTCGAACAACGTGTACAACCTGGTGACCAAGCGTACTCTCTGCGAAGAGGGCGGCACCATGGAATGGGTCGACGGCAATATCGGTTCTAAGGTGACCCAGAAGTACCCTGCTGTGTACATGGTAGGCGAGCACGCCAAAGGCGAGACTCTCTCCATTGCCTTCGCCGGTGAAGGCCAGCATCAGGATACCGGTTCGAAGATGGTTCATATTGCACCTCATACGTCTTCTTCGATTGTCTCCAAGTCAATTGCTCGTAACGGCGGACGCGCTGCATACCGCGGGCTCGTGCAGGTTCGAGAAGGTGCACACCACTCGAAGTCTTCGGTGGTCTGTGACGCTCTCTTGGTAGATACCATTTCCCGCTCGGATACCTACCCCTATGTGGATGTTCGCGAGGACGACGTCACCATGGGACACGAGGCAACCGTCTCTCGCGTATCTGAAGAGCAGCTCTTCTACCTCATGCAGCGCGGTCTGACTGAAGAAGAAGCGATGGCAATGATTGTTCGCGGCTTCGTTGAACCTATTGCGCGTGAACTTCCGATGGAATACGCACTTGAATTGAATCGTCTGATTGAACTTCAGATGGAAGGATCTGTGGGCTAAATATGTCAAACATTGAAAATAAAAGCCATAACTCTCCTGCGATTCCAGGTATGACCGACGAAGGCGAGAAGCTAGCTACTGAGCAGGTTCAGGACGACACGATTCGTGTTGAAAAGAAGACTGTAGATACTTCCCGTGCTGGTCGTCCTACCTCTTATAAGGTGGAGGACTTTGCTGAACTGACCGGGCGTGAAGAGGACTGGCGTTTCACTCCTCTGAAGCGTTTGGGTGGTTTGCACACCGATGCGCTGACAGGTCAGGGCGTTGATATTTCAGTTTCAGCGCCCGATTCGGTCTCCGTAGAAACGGTCAATCGTGATGATTCGCGTATTGGTTCTGCGGGTATTCCCGAAGACCGTGTTGCTGCAAATGCTTGGTCAAGTTTCAGCGAAGCTACCGTGATTACGGTGGGTCAGGAAGATGAGCTGGATCAGCACATTGCGTTGCAGATTCAAGGTACTTCGATGGAACCTACCGCTCAGCATATTGTGGTGGAAACCAAGCCCTTCTCTAAGGCAGTGGTGGTTTTGCGTCATGCCGGTTCCGCCGTGGTTTCCCAGAACGTTGAATTCAAGGTGGGGGATTCATCCTCTTTGACCGTGGTTTCGGTTCAGGAGTGGAACGATGACGCCATCCACGCTTCTGCCCAGTACGCCAAGTTGGGTCGCGACGCTCGTTTCAAGCACATCAACATCTCGTTGGGCGGCAATCTGGTACGAGTTACTCCTTCCACCAAGTTCAGCGCTCCCGGTGCAGAAACCGAAATGTACGGTCTTTACTTCGTGGATGCCGGTCAGCATATTGAGTCTCGTTTGTTCGTGGATCATTCTGTGCCTAACTGCAAGTCCCGCGTTACCTACAAGGGTGCTCTGCAGGGGCGCAACGCACACTCGGTATGGGTGGGTGACGTTCTGATTGGTAAGGATGCCGAAGGCACTGACACCTACGAGCTCAACCGTAACTTGATACTTGAGGATGGCCCTCGGGCTGACTCTGTACCTAACCTTGAGATTGAAACCGGTCTCATTGACGGTGCAGGTCACGCTTCGACCACCGGCCAGCTAGATGATGAACACCTCTGGTACCTGCAGGCACGCGGTATCCCCGAGGCAGAAGCACGCCGCCTGGTAGTGCGCGGATTCCTCAATGAAATCATCCAGCAGATTCACATTCCTGAGCTCGAAGAAAAGCTCATGGATGCACTTGAAGAAGAACTGGCTCTCAGCAATAACTAGCGCAGGCGCGCTCCACAAATTTTTAGGAGAAACATGTCAACTCTAGAAATCAAGGATCTTCACGTCTCCGTCATTTTGGACGACGAGAACTCCAAGCCCATCCTCAAGGGCGTAAACCTCACCATTAACTCCGGTGAAATCCACGCAATTATGGGCCCTAACGGTTCCGGTAAGTCCACTTTGGCTTCTACCATTGCCGGTCACCCCAAGTACCGCGTTGATTCCGGTGAAATCCTGCTGGATGGCGAAGACGTCACCGAGATGTCTGTGGACGAGCGTGCTCGTGCCGGCTTGTTTCTGGCAATGCAGTACCCCGTAGAAATCCCCGGCGTCACCATGTCCAACTTCCTGCGCTCCGCAAAGACCGCCATCGACGGCGAAGCACCTTCGTTGCGTACCTGGACCAAGGACGTCAAAGAAGCTATGGGTGAGCTGAAGATCGACCCCGACTTCATTGCTCGTAACGTCAACGAAGGTTTCTCCGGTGGCGAGAAGAAGCGCCACGAAATCCTTCAGCTAGAACTGCTCAAGCCTAAGTTCGGTATCCTCGATGAGACCGACTCCGGTCTTGACGTCGACGCTTTGAAGATTGTTTCCGAAGGCGTCAACCGCGCTCACCAGAACAATGACATGGGTGTTCTGCTCATTACTCACTACACCCGTATCTTGCGTTACATCAAGCCTGAATTCGTGCACGTTTTCGTAGATGGGCACATGGTCGATCAAGGCGGCCCCGAGCTGGCTGACCGCCTTGAAGAAGAGGGCTACGTTTCCTACATCGGAAAGTAAGCTTTCATCGCTACCAAAGGAGTACAGATGAGTGAAGCAACCACTGCTGCACGCCCATCGAAAGAAGAGCTCGAAGACGTTTTGAAAAACGTCATCGACCCTGAACTCGGTGTGAACATAGTAGACCTGGGTTTGCTGTACGGCATGCGTTGGAGCGACGAGGGTGCTCTCATCCTCGATATGACTCTCACCACCGCTGCCTGCCCGTTGCAGGACGTCATCGAGGAGCAGGTCAAGCAAAATCTTGAGCTACTGGTCGATGATTGGCATGTGAACTGGGTGTGGATGCCCCCGTGGGGTCCTGAGCGTATTACCGACGATGGACGGGACATGATGCGCGCCCTCGGATTCAACATCTAGGGTCATCAGAAGATACTGGAAGTCCCTCTCCCACTGCGGTGGGAGAGGGACTTTTCTATAAGTTATCTGTTATATTATGCTGCTGGATTATTGAGGTCGCGAGACTCAAAAGTATTGCACTTATTGATATCACCGCTATTGTAGCCAGACATGAACCACGCAGTACGCTGGGCACTGGTGCCGTGTGTGTAGGTTGAAGAATCCGTAGTGCCGCGAGAGGTCATCTGAATATGATCATCGCCAATGACTTCGGTGGCATTGACAATGCGATCGACTTCGTCCTGAGTAAAGGGTTTAACCTGTACGTCACTGGTGGTGTCATCGGAGGCATGACGAGCCCACAGGCCTGCGTAGCAATCTGCCTGCAATTCCACCCGCACCGCACCGGAGTTTTTACCTTGAGGGTCTCGCTGTGAATATTCCAAATCGCCTAGCTGATTCTGGATGTGGTGACCGAATTCGTGAGCCAGAACGTACTGCTCAGCCGACTGGCCGCCTTCTGCACCAAGCTGTGTTTTCATATCATTGAAGAAGGTGGTGTCAACATATGCCACCTGATCAGCGGGGCAGTAGAAAGGTCCCACCGCGCTGGTTGCGTGACCACAACCGGTAGATGTTTGTCCGCTGAAGAGATCAAGCATCGGCATCTCATATTCCACCCCAGTTGCCTGAGGGAGGTAATCAGCCCAAAATGCGTTCAGTGAGTTAGCAGTACCGACCATGTTACAAGTGGCATTTGAATTAGCATCAGCGCCATCTTGGCAGTCCTGCTCGAGTTGTTTATTGCCGTCTTCACTCTGAACATTGTCATAAGAATAACCAGTTCCACCTGTAACCTGGTTAAGCGTATCTATTCCATCTTGTCCGAAAAAGACGCCAACAATCAGCATGAGTACAGCGCCGCCAATGCCGCCGCCTACTGCGATACCCTTGCCTCCAGAGCTACGTCTAACCTGACTGGTATCCAGCCGTGAATTTTCTTTGAAAGCCATGGCAAAAGCATACAACTAAACCTGCTTATTTTTGGGCGAATCAAGCCCTCTGGCTACTATTGCATCACCTGTTTCGTGAGCATAAGCAACAGTCGTCATGACTAGAGGGGTGAAAAGATGCGCCGCAGACAGTTTAATTCCCCGCGCCTTCACAGCTGTTTGTAGAATTACCCAGCGATCCATAATCACAGGGATAGATCTCAGCATCAACGCTATGGCTAAACCCACGAGTTCAGGCGATACCCCCAGCCCGCGCAAGGGCTTGTACCCGCGCACAAAACCATCGATCAGCGAAGTCATCGGGGTAGTGAACAGCAGTACCTTGGTCGCAAAAATCAGGGTGAGTAAGGTGAGTAGTACATCTGCACCCAGCGCCAGTTTGTCAAAAAAAAGGTAGTAGAGACTCATCGCCAGTAACAACCATTTCACGCTCCATAGCGCAGCCCCGAGCTCATGCAAGCTCAACCGAGCCATCAGCGCCAATACCAGCACCAACATCAACGCGAGCGCAGGCACCCACCACGTGTGCGTCATGGCGCAGGCCAAGGTAATTCCAAAAATAACTAGCCACTTACTCCACAGAGGCGCCCGGTGAATCGGTGAGGATTTTGGAGAGTATGCCCCCATAAGATTATTCATGCCCACCTCGCCGCTCGTCCTCTGCGGGAAAACCTTGAGCACAATAATCCCGATAAATATCTATGATGTCGAGTGCCGGCCCCTGGTCAATCAGCTTCCCCTCATGAATAATAATCGCCTCATCACACCGAGCAGCTAACTCTAAATCATGGGTAGAAATCACCATCTGCTGGGGAAGCTGTTCAAGGAGCTCCATTAGGCGCAAGGCATTGCGTAAATCAAGTAAGGTCGTAGGTTCATCCAATAACAACACCGTCGGCTCCACCGCAAGAACAGCAGTCAGAGCAACGAGTTGGCGCTCTCCGCCAGAGAGCTGATAGATACTGTGGTGCGCTCGATGCTCTAATCCCCTCTGGGTGAGCAATTCAAGAGCGCGTTGTCTGCGGCGGGCCGAATTTAGGTTGAGGCGCTGGAGGGAAAGCTCAACATCCTCGGTGGGGGTGGGCATAATCAGTTGTGCCTGGGGGTCAGAGAACAGCAGTCCGGCGGTTCGACGCACATCAGGCGTGTGCTCTTGGACGTTGACCCCGTGAACATTCACCGTGCCAGCTGAGCAATGAGTAAGTCCGTTGAAGAGTTTCAGGAAGGTTGATTTTCCGCTGCCATTGAGACCCAGTACAGCGGTTTTGGGTTGCCGAAGACTCACTGTGATTTCGTGCAGAATCGTAGATGTGCCTTCGGGGGTTTCTCCAGTAACGCTGACGTTCTGAAGTTCTAGGCCCGCAGCCGGCGAAAAGACTACGGGCCTAGTGGTGGTGTTGGTGCTTAAGGTGCGGCGATTGAAAAAAGGCATACCGATGAGTTTAGCGGCGGGAAAGCGTGGGGAATGCTCGGTGTACGGGCAAGGCAACGGCGATGGCTACGGCGCATTTGATGAGATCCCCAGGAACGTAAAGAAGTGCTGCGGTGAACGCAGCGGGCCAGGAAATACCTGCGTTGATGACCATGCCAGCGATACCTGCCGCCGTCATCAGCACGAAGCCTGCTAGTACGGCTCCGGTTAAACGGAGTATAGGGGATTTGCCGGGTCTTGTGCTCAGCGTGCTGTATGCGAGAGCTCCTGTAAGTGCGGCGGCGGGAGCAAAGGCGAGGAGATACCCTGCTGAAGGTCCTGCCAAGGCTGCAATACCGCCGGATCCACCGGCAAATACCGGTAGCCCAAGTAGGCCAACGATCACATAAAGCAGTACAGCTAGAAACCCTCGTTTGCCGCCTAGAACCAGGGCAGTGAGGTAGATACCTAAGGTCTGAAAGGTGATGGGAACACCGGCGGGGCCAACGGGGAAGGCTGGAAGGATCGCGCAGACGGCAATGAAAGCTGCGAAGACGGCAATCAGCGCGACGTCGCGACCGGTGTTATGCGGTGCGGTGGCTGTAGACGAGGTATGAGTTGAATGCGACATAAGTTTGAATATAACCGATTTTTGAACACTGTTCAAAAAAGTTAGACAGGGGTGAGGTGTGGAATCCTCTATGAGTTTAGACATGAATTGTTCTGTTGGGATACCGGGGCGTACTTTGGGGCATTAGACTGGGATTTTGCGCCCCTAGCATTTTGAAACCGAAAGGCATTCCTTGATTACTGTAACCAATCTTGAACTTCGCGCCGGAGCACGTTTGCTCATGGATGAGGTCAATTTCCGCATTGACAAGGGAGACAAGATTGGGTTGGTCGGTCGCAATGGTGCGGGTAAGACCACTATGACCAAGGTACTTGCAGGGCAAACTCTTCCTGCTGATGGACAAGTCACCAGAAACGGTAAGGTGGGCTACCTTCCCCAGGATCCTAAGGTGGACGATA
This sequence comes from Rothia sp. ND6WE1A, assembly GCF_001683935.1. Lineage (NCBI taxonomy): Bacteria > Bacillati > Actinomycetota > Actinomycetes > Micrococcales > Micrococcaceae > Rothia > Rothia sp. ND6WE1A. The sequence continues at coordinate 20,668 of NZ_LXTU01000011.1, forward strand.
TGTCTCAGTTGGCGAAGGACCGCATTTTTTCGGCGCGGGGTCTTGATGGTGTGGCGCGGAAGATGCGTGAGACGCAGGAGCAGATGGCCAGTGAAGATAGCGCTGTTCAGGCTAAAGCTATGCGCCGCTATGATCGCTTGGAAGCTGAGTTCATTGCCGGTGGTGGATATGCTGCGGAGTCAGAGGCTGCAACGATTACCCACAACCTTGCTCTGCCTGAGCGTCTTTTGGAACAGCCGCTTTCTACGCTCTCTGGTGGTCAGCGCCGTCGTGTGGAGTTGGCTCGTATTCTGTTTTCCGATGCCGATACCATGCTCTTGGACGAACCCACCAACCACTTGGATCATGATTCCGTGGTGTGGTTGCGCGAATTCTTGAAGAACTTCCAGGGTGGTCTGCTGGTCATCAGCCACGACGTTGAGCTGATGGAGCTGGTAGTCAATAAAGTGCTCTATCTAGACGCCAACCGGTGTGTCATCGATGTCTACAACATGAGCTGGAAGAACTATCTGATGCAGCGTGAGCAGGACGACGCCCGCCGTAAACGCGAGCGCGCTAATGCTGAGAAGAAGGCTGGCGCTTTGATGGCGCAGGCGGAGAAGATGCGTGCGAAGGCTACGAAGGCGGTAGCGGCACAGCAGATGATTAAGCGTGCTGAGCGGTTAATGCGCGGGCTCGAAGATGAGCAGGTTAAAGATAAGGTGGCGGCTATTCGTTTCCCCGAGCCTGCTCCGTGCGGTAAGACGCCGCTTTCTGCTGAGGGTCTGTCTAAGTCGTATGGCTCACTGGAGATTTTCACCAATGTTGACCTGGCGATTGACCGTGGTTCGCGTGTGGTAATTTTGGGTCTGAACGGTGCGGGTAAGACGACTCTTTTGCGGATGCTTGCCGGGGTGACTCAGCCCGATACCGGCGAGGTTATTTTCGGTCATGGTGCTAAAGTGGGTTATTTCGCTCAGGAACACGAGATTCTCGACGGTGAGCGGTCGGTGCTTGAAAATATGCGCACCGCAGCACCAGATTTGGATGCCACTCGGGTGCGGACTATTTTGGGTTCGTTCCTGTTCTCCGGAGATGATGTGGAGAAGCCTGCGGCTGTACTCTCTGGCGGTGAGAAGACCCGGTTGTCGTTGGCTACGCTGGTGGCCTCGCAGGCGAACGTCTTGCTTCTGGATGAGCCGACCAACAACTTGGATCCTGCCTCCCGTGAAGAAATTCTCAATGCGCTGCAGCAGTATGAGGGTGCCATTGTGATGGTGTCCCACGATGAAGGCGCGGTGGAGGCGCTTGACCCTGAGCGCGTCCTCATGCTTCCTGATGCCATTGAAGATTTGTGGACCAAGGAATATCAGGATCTTATTTCGCTGGCGTAAGCAGGTGTTCCCAGCTGGCGGCGGGATAGTCGACTATCCCGCCCAAGGCTAGGGCGAACCAGAGAATGTAGAGCGAGAGCGCGCTGGTGAGAACCATTTCGCGCTTGGATCCGGCATCACCAAGGAGCGGTAGGGCAAAGTAGCCTGATTTTTTCCAGAACCTACTCGAAGTGGGTGCCTTCAACGTCAGTGGCCAGACAGGGTTGACGCCGCGCGTCGTGAGAAAATCGCCGATGACGTGTACGGTAGCGCCGACGCCGATGGCTAGGGGAGTCATAGCCAACGAATCAGTGTGCCAGGCTAGAAAGCCTAGCCCAATAGCTCCAAGCCAGCCTCCGGGCGCACCAAAGGTGCGCAGAGCTAACCCGCCCATGTAAGCGGTAATGAGCAAAGAAGCCCAGGGGATGCCCTGGTAAGTGAGGCGCTCAGCCAAAATAGCAACTGCCCAGAAAAAGATGAGCCCCACTAGGGAATGGGTTCCTTTGCGATGCCCACCGCTGAGGGAACTTACCACCGCTGAGACAATTGAGGACACTGGCGGTATGGAATGTGCAATAGTGCCGTTTTTGTGGTCGATATCTGGAAGCATGCCCGCCCCAGCGCACGTCAACGCAGTGACCAGCAAAATCTGGGGTGATTGAACGGGGATGATATCGGTTTCAACAAGTGCCAACCAGGCTGCAGCAGCGCTCACCGAATGGGAATAACCCATCATGTAAATCTAGGCTCCTTGGGGAACTGGGGTAAAGCCCAAATTTAACATATATCGAATATATATTCGAATCAGGTTCCTAGGGCATGCAATCTACAATCGCGTCTTCCTCTTCCTCATCGGAAGGACGAGCGCGCTTCTTTGAATAACGAGGACGCACAATCGATTTCATATGCGAGGGCATATCGTCGACCATCTCCATCTTGCGCTGCACAACTGCCTCGTCCTCCTCACCAATGTAGTTACCCTCTTCATCGTAGAAACGAGCGTAATACGCCTCTAGCTCAGCAACGACCTGCGCATCCAACTCATCGTTGCGCACCTTCTGCCGCGCTAGCCAGAAATAGGCAAAGTAGCACATCAACGCAAAAACAGCCCACTGCACCGAGTACGAAAGATTGGGACCGGTATCCAGTTCAGGCTCAACTGCCTTTGCCGGCGCTACCGCAGGAGCAGGAACTTCCTCAGCCAAAAGACCGTAAGCACCGGTGCCTATATCAACTCCGGTTTCATCCTTGATTTCAGGAAGATTCAATGAGGCAACCTGCCCCTCGGGAGCACCCTTACCATTGGATCCCTCACCCGGGTGAATACGCGCTTCAACCTTCACCTCACCGGCAGGTGGCGCAGGAATATCAACACCCGGCTGAGAAGCATCAAGTTCACCGGCGGGAATCCAACCACGATCAATCAAAACCACTGCCCCATTATTGGATTCAAAAGGGACAACGACGTCGTAACCGTTGAGACCCTCATAGGGGCGATTACGCACCAACAACTGATGATCCCTTAGATAATGCCCTTCCATCGCCACCGGCGTCCATTGAGTATCCGGATCAAAATCAGAGAACAAATCAGGACGCTGATCCAGCGAAAGAGGCGCAGCATGATAATTCGTAGTAATCAACGAATTCTTATGATCCAGCGCCTCTTTACGGTCCCACTGCCACGTACCCAAATAAAGGCACAGCAAGGACGCCAAAACGCAAATGATAAAACCGGCAATCCACTTGCCGGTCAAAAGAAATCGGTACACTCACACGCCTCGAAACTGGATCAAAATCAACTAGCTCACACTCTAGCCATTGTACAAATTAGTTATCCTACACAGGCAGCCTGAACACTTCCTGCCCGCACCAACCTACTCAGCAGAAGAAATCTCCTCCGTCGCCTTCCAAAACCCACGCGAGGAAAGAAAAGACTCCAAAAACTCCCGATGCTCATCACACGCCAGCCACACCTTGCGCCGCAGAGACGTATGAATATTCGGGTTATTCCACAACACCTTCCACTGCGCTACCTCAGTACATCCCTTACGAGAGCACACCAACACCTCTTCGACATCGCCAGACTCTCGCCCCATACCAGAGGCACCCAAAGAACCTAAAAGATCCACTTCCACACACCCTCTCTGCACACACAACTCATCAACGCCCAGAATCCTCTACCACTTCACCATCAATCACCTCAACAATATCTTGCTCACCCACAACCCCGTCCTCACCGGAGACAGACGGCTCAGGCGCCCCCGAGAAACCCCGCTCACCCTCAGC
>NZ_LXTU01000015.1:0-9914 GCF_001683935.1 Rothia sp. ND6WE1A
ATTGGAACTGAGTGCATAGCAGTAGGCGCCTGTTGCTGGAACTGCCAGGATGTCCCCCGCCATCAAATCTGCAGGTAAGTAGCAAAAGCGCACCACAATATCGCCCGATTCGCAGTGTTTACCTACCACACGAGAAAGAACCTGAATTCCCCTCGGCTCACGATTTGCTAGCACCGCCGTGTAATCGGCGTCGTAAAGAACCGGACGAGCATTATCGCTCATTCCGCCATCTACTGATACATATCGACGAACGCGAGACGCTCCCGCTTCGTCTTCGATTGCTACGTCTTTGATAGTGCCCACCGTATAGAGGGTGATACCTGATGGACCCGAGATAGAACGCCCGGGTTCAAAGGACAAATGTGGAATTTCCATTCCTAAATCAGCGCATGTTTTGGACACCGAATCAGCAAGTTCTGTGGCGACATCTAACGCAGGGCGAGGGGACTCCCCCTCGATATACCCGATGCCGTAACCGCCGCCCAAATCAATTTCAGCTAGGGTGACATCGAAACGGTGGTTCAACTCGTTCATAAAGCCCAAAACTTTTTCGGCGGCTTTGGAGAATCCTTCTGCCTCAAAAATCTGAGACCCAATATGGCAGTGCAGACCACGAAGGTTTATAGAATCCTCGCCTAAAGCTACAGCGGCAGCAACGGTTGCGTAAGAATCCTCGTCGCTCAAACCTAAGGCGTTGATTTGTTCGGTGGTAAATCCTGCCAGCATCGCAGTTCCAGCGACCATCGACTGACCAAACTTCTGGTCTTCGTGCGCGGTGGCAATGTAGTCATGGGTAGAAGCGTGAACACCGGGGGTAACACGCAACATCACAGGTGCTACTACTCCCATATCGCTGGCTATGCGCGCAATCTGCTGAACCTCATAGACAGAATCGGCGACGATGCGGCCTACCTGGTTCTCCAGGGCGCGGCGAATTTCCACATCAGATTTATTGTTTCCGTGTAAAGCAATCTGTTGCCCGGGAACTTCAGCACGCAGGGCAAGAGCTAACTCGCCGCCTGAAGCGGTATCGAGGTTGAGTCCTTCTTCCAGAGCCCACCGCGCCACCGCCGTCGTCAAAAATGATTTGGCGGCATAGTAAACCGAGACCTCGGCACCGTGCTCAACAAATGCAGAAGTGAATGCATTTTTGAATTCTGCAGCGCGAGCACGGAAAGTCGTCTCTGAGAAGACGTATTCGGGGGTGCCAAATTTCTCACGCAAAGCGCTGACCGCTACGCCGTCTACTTCGAGTTCACCGGAATCATTACGGCTGAAGCTATCGGTCCATATGGTGCGGTTGAGGTCTGCGGGATGCGCTGGTACTTCCAACCAATCTGGTTTGAAAAGAGTTGAGGAATCACTCATTTACATCTTCTCCGGTGCTGTTACGCCAAGCATGTTCAATCCGTTAGAGAGAACCTGGCCGGCTGCGTTGTTGAGCATGAGACGTGCGCGATGCAGGTCCGTGATTTCTTCCTCGCCCTTAGGTGCCACATGGGAGTTTCCGTACCAGCGATGGTAAGAGCCTGCCAATGTTTCGATGTAGCGGGCGATGCGGTGGGGTTCGCGGAAGGTCGCTGCCTCTTTGACTGCCTGTGGAAACTGGCTGAGGACGGCGATGAGTTCGTTGTCAGATTCTGTGTTGAGCTGGGACGCATCAAAGCTGGAAGTATCAACCCCAGCTTTTTCTGCGTTACGAGCCACGTTGCAGGTACGAGCGTGAGCATACTGCACATAGAAGACAGGGTTTTCATTAGACTGCTTGGTCAGCAAATCAAGATCAATATCAATGTTTGTATCTACAGAGTAACGAGTCAAGGTGTAACGTGCGGCGTCAACGCCCACAGCTTCTACCAAATCTTCAAGAATGACGATGGTGCCGGCACGTTTGGACATCCGAACGGGCTTGCCATCGCGTACCAAGTTCACCATTTGACCAATCATCACTTCAACACGGTCGGGGTTATCCCCCAGCGCTGCTGCAGCTGCTTTAAGGCGCGCGACGTAGCCGTGGTGGTCTGCACCGAGCATATAGATGGCGATGTCAGCGGGGTTCTCGGGGCGATTAATCTTGTCTTGGAAATAGGCGATATCGCCAGCGATATAAGCGGCGTTTCCGTCTGATTTAATCACTACGCGGTCTTTGTCATCACCAAAATCAGTTGATTTCAGCCACCATGCACCGTCCTTGAAGTAGAGGTGCTCGCTGGTCTTGAGTTTCTCTAGGAGTTCATCTACTTTGCCCTCTTCAAAGAGGGAGTTCTCGTGAAAGAAAACATCAAAATCTACCTTGAAATCATGCAGGGTCTTTTTGATGTCCTCAAACATAAATTTCACGCCAGCAGCACGGAACACTTCTTGAGGATCCTCTGAAGTCAGCGCCTCAGGGTGCTCAGCCATGACGCGATTGGCGATGTCGGTGATGTACTCGCCACCGTAGCCATCCTCAGGGGCAGCATTGCCCTGAGCACGCGCTAGAAGTGAACGAGCAAAACGGTCAATCTGTGTACCGTGATCGTTAAAGTAGTATTCGCGCACCACATGTGCACCTTCAGCCTGCAAAATACGCGCCAGTGAATCCCCCACCGCAGCCCAGCGGGTTCCACCCAAGTGAATGGGACCAGTGGGGTTCGCGGAAACGAACTCCAGGTTGATGGTTTGGCCGGCTAGCTCTGAATTAGTACCAAACTTCTCCCCTGCCTCGACAATCGTGCGGGCAATTTCCCCGGCGGCACCGGCGTCCAGAATGATATTGAGGAAGCCTGGACCAGCGATATCGACCTGGGCGACGCCGTCAATCTGAGCAATTTTTTCGCTCAAAATAGTAGCTACCTCGCGGGGATTCTTGCCCACCTTTTTAGAAATCTGCAATGCAACGTTTGTTGCCCAATCGCCGTGATCGCGGTTCTTTGGCCGTTCAACCCTAATTTCGGGCAGTTCGGCGCCATCGACAAGAGTCAGTTCGCCAGATTCTAGAGTGGTTGCAAGGGCAGTTGAGATTGCATCTGAGAGTTCTTCGGGTGTCATGGGAATAAGTCTACCCAAAGCGCAGGTGCAGACGAAGAAGCCCATCTTGCGATGTGAATCGCAAGGAGATTCCATACGACGGAAATGAAAGAGATGCCTAAGAATCTGGTAAGGTAGTGACGTGCTGTTTTAGCTAACGCTGAAGCACGTGCCTCTGTAGCTCAGTGGATAGAGCACCAGTTTCCGGTACTGGTTGTCGAAGGTTCGAATCCTTTCAGGGGCACTTTTCTTTTTAACCTTTTTCTTTTGAACTAGAGAGAAGACTATGAAGAGCACAACCGGTTTTTATACCCGCGCACACCTTGATGCACAAAGTTATACGTTCTATCCGGCAAATTCTTCAGATCCGGCTCCCCTGGTGGTCTATGTCCACGGTGGCGCGTGGCGCTATGGCTCTAAAGATTCTCTTAAATCTAGCGAAAATGGTGTGCACCGCCTTCGCGAATTCTTCTCAGCTGCGGGCTTCGCCTGTGCCTCCATCAATTACAGACTCTCGTCCCAGGCGCAATTTCCTGCCCAGATTCATGATGTCAAAGCTGCCATTGCGCATTTTCGCAAACACGCCACATCATTTCAGATTGACCCTCGCAAGATTGTGTTAGTCGGTGGTTCTGCTGGTGGTCACCTCACCATACTGGCTGCGGCTACAGGTACTTTAGGCGATTCTTATTATGATGGTGCGCTGACCTCCGGTTCTTCAGAAGTCACGTGCGCAGTGAGTATTTACGGGGTTTCCGATCTTCGAACCATCTACGATGACCGCGAAATCTGCGGTTTTCCCCGCGTGCACCCTGAAGACGACGACGCCGAATGCCTTCTTCTGGGCAGTAACTTTCCTGCGCCGGCGGGTTCGCAGGCAGAATTGAACTGGTCCAAGGCTCAACCGCTTGATATTATTTCCCACGCAAGCCCTGCCGGCACACGCCGCTGCGCACCGCTTTATCTTCTTCATGGATTAGGTGATACGTGCGTGCCTCACCTCCAATCCAGCAGGGTCTATGAAACGTTGCAACAGCGCGGTATCGAGACGGAGCTATATCTAATCCCCGATGCTGAGCATGCCGATTTACGGTGCTACACCGATGAATCTTTGCACTCAATGGTGCGCTGGGTGCAGCAGCAACTAGACTCGAAGGGCTTTTCCACCCCTTAACTATCTAACCAGCGCTCGCTACGCCTGCGGCAAACTTCTTTCCCCTACGCTGTGGCTGTTCTACAATGATTTTTCAGTATGTCTAAGAATCATTCAGGCTCCGCCTCATCCTCACTTTCCCACATTGCCGCCGCTATGCATGCGGCGAATACCCGCGCGTCGACCCCTACACCGCAAGCAGATGTTGCACATCCTGTGCAGAAAAATAACTCTGCAAGGCAGAAAAGCTCCGGGGCAACTCAGCGTAAGAAACGCGGGGCAGCTCGCTCTTCTCAGCAGAATCAGAACCGTAACAGAGGCGAGCGCAAAACAACCTCTCGGGAGTACAAGCCTTTTATTCCCAGCGCCATCAGCTTTCCTCCTGCACTTCCGGTCTCCGAACGCCGGGAAGATATCAAAAAAGCAATTGCTGAGAACCAGGTTGTTATTATCGCCGGTGAAACGGGCTCAGGTAAGACTACCCAGATTCCTAAAATGTGTTTAGAACTTGGTCTGGGCGAAACCGGGCTGATCGGGCATACTCAGCCCCGCCGTCTGGCTGCTCGATCTGTTGCTGAACGTATTGCTGAAGAACTCGGTCAGAACATTGGTCAGACAGTGGGGTATCAGGTTCGCTTCACCTCCGAGGTGGGCGAGCATTCGGCGATCAAATTGATGACCGACGGCATCTTGCTAGCAGAGATTCAAAATGACCCGCTACTGAAAAAGTATTCGACCATCATTATTGATGAAGCGCACGAACGAAGCCTCAATATTGACTTCATTCTTGGTTATCTCAAACGCATTATGGGTCAGCGCTCCGATCTTAAAATCATCATTACTTCTGCCACCATTGACCCCGAGCGTTTTGCTCGCCATTTTTCGCCCAGCTTTGTGCCTGGGGTCGGAATTGTCGATGACTCTCTGAGCGCTGAAGAAAAGGAAATTGCTGAGGCAACGCTGCCAGATGACGCACCTCCCATCATCGAGGTGTCAGGCAGAACCTATCCCGTTGAAATCCGCTACCGTCCGCTGAATGTGCCAACCGAGGGCGAAGACAACGACGCCGACGACGGTTTAGAGGACGAAGATCGTGATCCCATCGAGGGTATCTTGGACGCGATTCGCGAATTGGCGGCAGAAGATCCCGGCGATATCCTCATCTTCTTCTCGGGGGAGCGAGAAATCCGCGATGCTCAAGATGCCATTGAGGACATGATTCGCTCCACTCGGAGGCTACCCCACTATGAGGTATTACCCCTGTTCGGCCGCCTCTCGATGCAAGAGCAAACTCAGGTGTTCCGCCCCGGTTCACGCCCGCGCATCGTGTTGGCAACCAACGTTGCAGAAACCTCACTGACAGTACCTGGTATCAAGTATGTGATTGATACAGGCACCGCCCGCATTTCACGTTATTCTTCGCGTACCAAAGTTCAGCGCCTTCCCATTGAGCGTATTTCCCAGGCGAGCGCTAACCAACGGTCGGGCCGCTGTGGGCGCGTGTCAGATGGTATTGCTATTCGTCTCTATTCTGAAGAAGATTTCCTTTCCCGCCCAGAATTTACCGACCCTGAGATTTTGCGTACCAACCTGGCTGCGGTGATTTTGCAGATGACCTCTATTGGAGTGGTAAAAGCTATCTCCGATATTGAGCGCTTTCCCTTTGTGCAGCCGCCAGAGACCCGCGCTATCAACGATGGCGTCAACCTCCTGCGGGAGCTGGGCGCTCTGCGCCAGAAGAACTTCCAGCAGGCTACGCGTGGACGCCGTTCGCCCGCTACGCCACTGACCGGTGTGGGGCGCAAGATGGCAGCGCTACCCGTTGATCCCCGTTTGGCGCGCATGATTGTCGAGGCAGATCAGCGCGGTTGTGCCAAAGAAATGATGGTTCTCGCCGCGGCATTGACTGTGCAAGACCCGCGAGAACGGCCCACCGAGCGTCGGGCAGAAGCTGATACTCAGCATGCACGCTTCAAAGACGAAAAATCTGACTTCTCCAGCTATCTCTTGCTGTGGAATTTCATCAACGAAAAGCAGCAGGAGCTCTCTTCCAGTCAGTTCCGCAAGTTGTGTCATCGAGAATTCCTGAATTTCTTGCGAGTGCGTGAATGGCAGGATCTTTATGCACAGCTGGCTGAGATTGGACGGTCAGCCCGCATCTCAGTGAGCCGCGGCAGAGATATCAATCCCGCAGCCCACGAGGTCGATCTTCATAAGTCGCTACTTTCGGGCTTGCTCTCTCATATTGGCCTCAAAGATGAACGAGCCCGCCACGAGTACATGGGCGCTCGGGGTACCCGTTTCCAAATCTTCCCAGGTTCTGGATTGTTCAAGAAAAATCCCGAGTGGATTGTTTCGGCTGAATTAGTAGAGACATCCCGCCTGTGGGCACGAGTCAATGCAGAGGTCAAGCCCGAGTGGATTGAAGAAGTCGGCTCTCACCTGGTAAAAAAACAGTACTCTGATCCTCATTGGTCATCGGCTCAAGGGTCGGTCATGGCACATGAAAAGGTCACACTCTTTGGAGTGCCCGTGATTGCGGATCGCAGAGTGCAATACTGGCGTATTGACCCTCAGGCAGCACGGGAAATGTTCATTCGCTCCGCCCTCGTTGAAGGCGACTGGCGAACCCATCACAAGTTCTTTGAGCGAAATCAGCGCGCGTTGGCTGAGGTCGAGGAACTCGAAGCTCGCCTGCGCCGTCGTGATCTGCGCGTAGACGATCAGACGCTCTTTGATTTTTACGATGCCCGGTTGCCAGAGAATATCTACTCCGAACGTCATTTTGATCGCTGGTGGAAAGAGGAGCGGACAAAGAACGAGCATCTGTTGGATTTCAACCCCGATCATCTCATCGATGAAGAAGCTGCAGACTACGACGAATCGCTCTTTCCCCGAACCTGGACGATTCATACCGGATCAGGCGAACTCACCCTCGATCTGCGCTATGAATTTGCTCCATCGGTTTCTATCGGGGGAGTCCGCAGTTCAGAGACTAAGGCAGACGGAATTGCCGTGCAGGTACCTATCCTATTCCTCAATCAACTGGAGCAAGCTCCCTTTGAGTGGATGATTCCCGGTCTACGCACTGAACTCATCACGGCACTTATCAAGTCCTTGCCTAAGCAGCTGAGGAAGAATTTTGTGCCGGCGCCCGACGTCGCCCAAGCTGCAGTGGCAAAACTCAACGCTGAGTTCTCCCCTGCCGAGGACAACCTCCTCGAATCTTTGGCACTGGTGCTCCGTCGTCTTCGAGGAATTGTAGTTGACCCTGCCGCCTTTAACTGGGATCAGGTACCAGAGTATCTTCGCTTCACGTTCCAGGTGCGCAACCCTCACAATAAAATTTTGGGTGAAGGTCGCGATATCGAGTTACTCAAGACCCAGTTACACTCCCATATTCGTTCTGCTCTGGCAGCATCGCTGGGGGCTTCACCCGATACTTTTGCTGCTATGAACAAGATGGCTCAGAGGCAGCAATCCTCTGCGCAGCGAGGTGGAGATCAGTCCAAGGGTCAGCGCCCGGCACTGGCGGGAAAGACGGTTACAGCAGGACACGCATCCGCAGCTGCCCATGGCGTTCGCGAGCAAAGTGGTTTGACCGACTGGCCCGCACAAGAGCTTCCGCGCAAAATTGAACGAGTAATCGCTACCCAAAAAGTCGCCGGTTTTCCGGCGCTCTTTGACGAAGGAAAAACCGTGGGGATTAGAATCTTCCCCACCGAAGCGGAAGCAGCGCGTTCACAACGTCGCGGCGTCATTCGTCTGCTTCATCTCAAGGTGCCCTCGCCTATCCGCTATGTGAGTGATCATCTGTCGAACCGAGAGAAAATCGTCTTCACTCAGAATCCGCACGGTTCTATTGATTCGCTCATTAGTGACTGCACAGTGGCAGCGGTAGATATGTTGACACCGGCGCAGGCGCCCTTTACCCACGACGAATTTGAAAAAGTTTTTCAGCAGGTTCGTGCAGAACTCATTGAATCGGTTTTCCAAGTCACCAAGTTAGTGGCGGATATCCTGGCAGAAGCTTCGGCTGTGCAGAAGAAAATAAAAAAGAGCACCTCGTTGAGCGTCATTCACGCGATGCAAGATATGAAAGCTCAGTTGGATCACCTGATATATCCCGGATTCGTAGCCCAGACGGGGTATTCTCAGCTGGTTCATCTCCCCCGCTACCTGAAAGCAATCACTCAGCGCATTGAGAAGCTGGGACCCCAGGTGCACCGCGACAATCAGCTCATGATTGCGGTACAGGAACTAGAAGACGAATATGATTCAGCCCTGAAATCTTTGCCCCAAGGGACCGAAGTTTCTGATGAATTAGAACACGTGGGTTGGATGATTGAGGAGCTACGCGTAAGCTTCTTTGCTCAAGAACTGGGTACAGCCTATACCGTTTCCGAAAAGCGGATTCGCAAAGCGCTACGAGATGCTCTAGAGAATCTGAAAAATTCATAGCAATCTGTCAAAATGCTGAAATAATTTAGCCCCGGTTCTTCTGATGAAGAACCGGGGCTAAAACATCCGAAAATGCATATTATATCAAAGTGAGCACGCCTTAGGACTCAGGTACAAACTCTTCCCAGCCCGCCTCGCGCAAAGCTGCACGAAGTTTCTCAGCGTGTGCGTCCAGGGTTGCGCCATCGACGTTACGGTCTATAGCTTCTGGCCCAAAGTCAGCTAATCCATTAACCGGGTAGACATGCAGATGAGTATGAGGCACTTCTAACCCTGCAATCATCAAACCAATTTTAGTTGCGGTAAAGAGGTGCGACTGTGCCTGACCAATTTTCTGAGCCACGTCGAAAAGATGGGCGTTCAAGTCAGCAGGTAAATCAATCCAGTGATCGATTTCTTCACGAGGGACGACGAGCGTATGCCCCTCCCCCATGGGTTCGATGGTTAAGAAAGCCACAGCTTTCTCGTCTTTCCAAATGAAGCGTCCGGGAATGTCGCCGTTAATAATTTGGGTGAAAACGGTAGCCATGTCTCTCCTTAGATCTCTACCTCATCGCGGGGCTCCAGGTGAACGTACTCGGTACCGTATTTTTCCCCGAAGTTTTTCAGCTGTCCTTCAATAATGCCGTGCCCGTTCTCCGAAAGGAGGGCATTGTGAATGGGGTATGCCTTCTCAGCTCCCACAGCGATGATGTAATCGATAACTTCTTGAATCTTATTCCAGGGAGCATGGATAGGTACGAGCAAGGTTTTTACCTTGAGCTGGTGAGGCACGACCAGCGAATCACCGGGGTGGAACAGCTCATCATTGATGAGGTAGCCGACGTTATCGATAGTGCGAATCAACGGGTGAATCAACGCGTGCTGTCCGCCGAACGTCTTGATGTCGAATCCTTCCAGAGAGAAAGATTCCTCCGCCTCAGCGTTATGGAGCTTGGCGCCCTTGACTTTGTCTTTCAGCTCGTCAATCACTGCCCGAGGAGCATAGAGCTCAGTTTCAGGGTGAGCTTCTAGAAAAGCTGCAACTTTCTCTGCTTCAAAGTGGTCAGGGTGAGCGTGGGTGATGAGAATGAAGTCAGCACCTTCGAGAGCCTCTTCGACCTCAGAGAAATTCCCCGGATCCAGCACCAGCGTTTTGTTGTTATTTTGGAGGCGAATACATGAGTGAGAATATTTAATAAGTTTCATATCTCTAGCCTAGTGGCGGGCACAACAGAAATTCCAGTTTGCTGCCTCAGCACTTAATGCCTGAGACGATATTTGCTCTTTCAAGAAACACCCCGCCATATGC
>NZ_LXTU01000024.1:0-47356 GCF_001683935.1 Rothia sp. ND6WE1A
TTCTTCCGGTATGGCTTGAGGTTATTTGTAGTGATTTAATCCTCTTATTTTTGCCGCTGGTGGGGCCGTTGTCTAGTTGGTGGGGTGTGGGTGTGTTCCTACTTTTGAATAAGCCTCATATACCTCTACAGTGGTATATACAAAGAATGAAGGATGCTTAAGTAGGCAGTTTGATAAAACTGATAGGCAACCCTAGAAAACCAGATAATTGGTTTATTTCTCCATTAAACCAATCGTTTTCACATGAATCCCCCGTAGACTTTTTAGTCAAAAATTACTCACATAAGGATAATATGACCCCCGATTTATCTCGCCGTTCTCTCGCTAAGGGTGCGGCATGGGCTGCGCCGATTGTGGCAGCATCTGCAACTATTCCCGCTTATGCTTCATCGAAGCCACGCTACTCGATTTCCGCATCATGGTTTGGTCGTCTCGTTTATAGCCAGTCAGCAAGTTGTGGAACCAATCAGCGTCAGGTAAGCAACATGGGACTGTGGACTAACGACCGCGCTGGCGGAACTGCAGCTGCAGGCTTTGCTGTCCCCCCAGTGGATGGTGCGCCTCAAACCACTGTTACGCTTTCTAATATTCGCCAGCAGGTAGCATTCCCTGCTGGTTTGGTGTCTTCAATTACCGTAACCAGCGGTAGCTGGGCAAATCCCACTGTGGTGCGAAACCAAAATATTAACAATGACGGTTACCTGTGGGATATTTTTACCTTCAACTGGATTGGTTCGAATACCGGACAATCATCTGACCGCTCAGTCCCGTGGGCTAATAGTCCCATGACTACCACCATGAATTGGAATAATACGACCTGTTTCAACCAGGACGTTTTCTATCGTCGATATTTTTGGGTACGCCTTTTGGGCTCATACACCACAGCTAATGGGTTCTCCTACACCATTCCCACGAATTGGTTGCAGACTCCTTTGGCGTCTGCTTAATCTGCATTTTTATTCAATAAGGGCTTCACTATTTCAGTGAAGCTTATGTTTATTAAGATATTTCACTCCCCTCTTTTATAAGTAGAAAATATTCATAAACTTTCTAGAATATTAAATTTCGGACAGAGGTAGCTCATCTACTAATGATGAAAAACACGGTGTGAGAACCACCGCGAGGTAAGTTCCCACACCGTGTTTTTCGGTGCAAGTGCTAAGAAATCCTGTTAGTTTTGCGCTTCAAATCGAGCAAAGCCAACAGTTCTTTGGGGGCCGTTGACGCCGAGTGACTGGTTGATATCTCCACCCACCCAGAGGTTGCCGCGTGAATCTACGAAGGACTCCCACACGCCATTACCTGATGCGCCCTTGAGATTAGGCGCGAAATCAGGAATGTACTTGCCGGTGGTAATGTCCCACGCGCCCACGAGCTTGATGTCGTAGGTGCTGTTGCGAGCCTGGCTTTCAGCGCCGAAGTAGGTGTAAGCGCCGTCGAAGACCTGGTCGCCACAGTGGCAAGCGCCGTACATGATGTTCCCTGCCTTGTGCAGATCCTGGAAATCGCCACCGCGCTTAGTAATAGCCGAGCTGGTTCGTGCGTAGTTATTGTTCTTATCGTAAGCGTGAATGAAATGCTCAGTGCCACCTGCCCAAACAGTGTTTCCGGCATCCTGAACATCAAGCTGCCAGCCGCCACCGCCTAGAACGATAGACTGCTTCCACTCCCACGGTTTATACATGGCGCCATCGGTGGTGTTGATAGAAGCCAGCTTGAAAGCTTTCTTGCCACCCAATTCTGAGAAGTAGCCCGCAGCGAAAACAGACTGGCCATCCTCAGCCGCGCTGATGCCGCTTACGGTGCCGTTGAAGACTGGCTTCCAGTTCTTATCCACGCTGTTGTTCCTGAGGTCAAAACGAACCGCATTTTTAGCGTAGACAGCGTACTGGCTGGTTGCTCCGGTTGTGTGAGTGAAGTTGCCACCCACGTAGAGGTAGTTACCCTGAACGTCAAGAGAACGTACCTGCGCGATACCGCTGGTGCCACGGTTTTCAATCTTCCAGCCCAAGTCCTCAACTTCACCTGTAACAGGGTTGAGGACGACGAGATTGGAGATAGGTTTGCCGTTGACCTCTGTAAACTCGCCACCAACTACTAGCTTGCCGCTGGGTAGAGCTTCTACAGCCTTAATCTGACCGTTGAACTTGGGCATAAAAGTACGGACCAAATCACCGGTATTGACGTTGTAGCCACTGAGGTAGGATTGCTCAACAACTTCACCCTTGGCAGATACCAGGTTCTTGTAGTCACCGCCAACGAAGACGGTATCGCTTACCTGCGTAATTGCTTGTACGTAGGAGTGCATTTCGCTCGCTACACCGGTTGCGGTCTGTTCAGAAGTGCGCCATAGCATGGGCATGGTGAGGCTCTTCGGTACGTCTTTGCGCGCTTCAGGCTTTACCGGTGAGGTTAGCTTGGGGCGCAAGTACATCTGAGTGAAAGGCATGGTTCGCTTGCCTTTGGAGAGCCAGATGTGGCTATCTGCTGAACCTTCTTTAACGTCGATGCCGTAGGCGTAGCCGTATCCGGGGCCGTTGACGCCGGAGTAAATGGGGGTGAAGGATCGATAAGCGCGGTCGAAACCTTTGGAGTCTTTAGTGGTGGTGCGAGGATCGGTTTGAGTGGTAGGCGCACTCCAGCCAGAGCTTTCAGTCATGGTGGCGCTGCGCCATGCCCGCGCGTCGGGAAGAGCCCAAATCCAGTTATTGCGGGTGCTGATGGTTCCGCGCAGTTCCTGGGTGTAATTTCCCTGGTCGTTGAGCGAGCGAACAACTCGAATGTCGTTCACATAATTGGGATCTTTGCCGGTGAGCTCATTGATTTTCTCTGCGGAGAGCTGCGCGGTTGTAAAAGCGTCTTTACCGCTGGGTGACTGCCAAATTTTGTTGGCATCTCCCTTGCCGGTAAGAGAGCGATTCCAGTCTTCTCGCCCGCGACCAATCATGAGCCAACCGCCGCCGTCAGTTTCCTGGTCGCAGTAAAACTTGCCAGGTACTGATTTAGAGTTTGGCGGGGCAAGCCAGTAGGCGCCCGATGGTGAGTTGGGGTAGTTTTGCTTAATTTCCCAGCAGGAGGCGGCGGCGGTTTCTAAAGTTTTGCCATCGTGGACTGCTGGTTCTGCCTGAGCTGCCGAGGTGGCACCTGCTAGAAAGGTGACTCCAAGGACTGTTGCAGAGGCAACAGCTGTTATTTTTTGAAGCAGTGGAGAAGGGGACATAAGACCTCATGGGTGGTTTTCAGCGGTTCTAGACTCAAACACTGAGCTTGAAAGAATCGCAGTGTGTGGGTTTGGGAATCTATAAATTTGAATAAATTCATAGATGCATTAAGGATATGAACCAGCCCTGAGGGGAAAACAGAGTTACTAGGGGGTAATTTACGTCCGACTTTCTTAGGGTGAGCCGCTACTAAAAAGCGGTATCTTGTAGTCACAAATGTGGGTAGCGTGCCCGCTAGAAGCTCAGGATGTTCCCTCTTATAGAACGTCTCTTAGGTGGCTGATATCTGGCAGCACCGGGGTGTTTTCGCTGAAGTCAGCATGTGAATACAACCCGGTTTCTAGCCCCACAAACTTCATTCCTGCATCAAGCGCGGCACGTTCGTCGAGTAGCGCATCACCCACATAAGTCAGGTCGGTTTTGCCGCATGCGCGCATTATTTTAAGAATCTCATCAAAGACGCGCGGATCTGGCTTATGGAATTCCACAAGATCCGAACCCTGCACCAGGGTGAATCGCTCCAGCGGATAACCCTCACGTTCAAGTTCGCCCAACGCCCATTCGGTGCGGGTGGAGGTCACCACGCCTACTGCCACGCCGTCGTCCAGCAGCGAAAGCACCATCTCGCGTGCACCCTCAATCGGCTTTTTGGGAAAGAGATCCCGGCTGGCGGCGTTCGCCGCCACCATCTCTTCAACCGACGCAGCATTTTGATAGTAAAACCCAATCATCTCGGTGAAAGGTTTACCCCAGTATTCACGCAGGACGTCGTCGGTCAGCTCCACGCCGAATGATTCGCGAGCCACGTGGCGGTGGTGGTTCCATTTGGCTTCGATGGTGAAAAAGAGAGTGTCGTCGAGGTCAAAAATGACGGCGCGATGGGAGTTTGCGCCGGAGACGACCAGAGACTTCTGTACTAAATCATCGAGCACAAGTTGCGCCACTGCAGAGAGTTTCTCTCTGTCGGACGCATCTACCCAGGCGATTTCTTCAATTTCTTCCGATGGCGCAGGCTCGCCGTCGAGTTCGGCGGTAAAACATGCCATCTCTACCTGCACGCCGGCAGCTTTGCCGTCTGCCTGCTGGGTAAACGTGCCCCAAGAGCGCACGGAATTGGCGTGTAGCCCAACGCTGAGTTCCTCGCGAATCTCGCGGTAGAGTGCCTCTTTTGCGGTTTCTCCGGCGTCGGGCTTGCCGCCGGGCAGAAAGAATTTCTCCTTGCCGAAGCTGCGCGCAACTAGAAGTTTGCCGTCGCGAATTGAAATGAGCGCTGACTTTGCGATGTTTCCAGAAGCCATAAATTTATCTCTCTGCAGAAGGTTTCGCCTTGAGTTTACTGGAAAGCCCCGTACCCCGCTCAAGAATAAAAAAGCCGCCACCGCCGTCTTGTTTCCCCATGCAATGAAACAAGATAAGGCGATGGCGGCTCTCGGCTTCACCCTGCGAATCCCCTATATGTTGCGGGGTGGTGTGCTAGCCGATGCTCCTAATAGATGCTGTACACATCCTTAGGGGTTCCGTAAACGCCTATGTTGGTAATGGAGTGGGTCCATTTGTAGCGGGAATCATTGAGGAAGCTGCTGTACTTCGCCACGTTCACGCGCTGGGAGGTGGGCCAGGGATCGATCCACTGAATTTCTTGTGTTGCCGCGTTGTACCCTTCGATGACCAGGAAGTGCCCCATACCGTTTGAGTTCCACTGAATGCGCACCTGAACGGGGCGTCCGGCGTCGATTTCCCGCTTAATTTCGGAGAAGGTTAGTGTGCCATAGCGGGTGGTACTGCCGTAAACGCCGACGTTGTACCAGCCGCGGCGGATGTCGTTGAGGTCGCCGGTAGTGTTGGCGCACGGTGCGTAGCGGTTGGGGTTGCCTTTGGCGAGGTTGCAGAATTCGTTTTGGCTTACATTTGCGCCAAAGTAGTTGGCTACTGCGGTGCTTGCACCCGCCCAGCACCAGAGGTTTTGGGCTTGGGCTTCAGGTTTGATGTTCAGGGACTTCAGGCTAGAGGTAGAGGCTGTTGCGGTTGGGGTAGGCGTGATGTCTGCCTGTGCAGGGGCGACGACGGTGCCGACGGAAAGGAAGCCTGCAAAGAGGGCGGCGGAGAGGACCCGCCAGATTCTGGTGGAAGTGTGCATTATTGCAATCCTTATGGGGGAGGAGAGTGTATGTGGTTGCGGTCGTAAATAACCTGTGAAATGAGAATACGAACATAAGACCGTGTTGGCTAACCCACTTCATTCATAGAATACATAATCCCTAGTCAAAAGGCAGTTATACGGGCTGAGTGTTCAAATTTTTCTTAAAATCCGAAAAATTTTTGCTGTCGAGAATAATGTGCTCGTCAAAAAAATGACCCCCTTGCATTACCCGCGCCATTCAGTGCGGGTAAGGCAGGGGGGTCTTTTTCGATGCGCGGCCCGCGCCTCAAACCGAGGGCTTTAGCTGACTGCCACAGGCAGTACCAGTTCCATCATTTCGGTGAAAGCGGTTTCGCGCTGTTCGGGGGTGGTGTCTGAACCCTTGAAGATATGGTCGGACACGGTGAAGACGCCCAGCGCTTCCGCACCAGCGGCAGCGGCGGTGGCGTAGATGCCGGCGGTCTCCATCTCGACGGCGAGAACACCCATGTCCGCCCACTTTTTGTTGTCTTCAGAATTGTGGTGGTAGAAGACATCCGAAGAAACCACGTTGCCCACATGCAGTTTAATGTTCTGTTTTTCGGCTTCTTTTGCCACGGCGTTCAAGAGCGACCACGATGCAGTGGGGGCGAAAGTGCCCGGTAGCTCGTACTGGCGCATGAAGTTCGAATCGGTGGAGGTTGCGGCTGCAATCACGATATCGAAAGTATCGAGGTTGGCGCTCAAGCCGCCGCATGAACCAATGCGGATCAGGCGCTTTACACCGAAGACGTTGATGAGTTCCCATGCGTACAAGCTGGCAGAGGGAATACCCATGCCGGTACCCATGACCGATACCTGCTTGCCGTTGAACTCGCCGGTGTAGCCGAGCATGTTGCGCACGCCGTTAAACTGCTGAACATTCTTTAGATAGTTATCGGCAATGAATTTTGCGCGCAGGGGATCGCCGGGGAGCAACACGGTCTCTGCAATGGGAGCGTTGTCGGGCTTGATATGAGGGGTGTTTTTCACGTGAATTTTCCTTGCGAAGTTTATAGGGAATCGCTGAGTGGACTATAGAGCCTGTAAAGCCATGTCTTAGATGAGTAGTTTGCCCAGCCCGGCGTCGTTAAACGCTTGGAGTGCGTTCTCGAAAGAGTCAGAGAAGTGTTCCCACGAGTCTGCGTGTGCAATAACCACGTGGGAAGGCTCCAAGATTTTTGTAGCCTCTACCGCACCTGCGCCGTCCAAGGTGAGGGGAGCGCCGTCAAAGAAGGGGCTACGAGCCGCACCGGCAAAAATGACGGCGGTGTCAATATCAGAGATACGCTCAGCGATTTCTTCAACTACCTTCAAAGAGGCGTTATCGCCGGAAATGTAGATAGTCGGCTCGCCCTCGGCCGTCAGCAAGAAGCCGATGACCTGACCGATAATTTCCTCGGTGTCGTCGCCATCTGGGCCATGGAGAGCGGGCAACGCGGTGACGGTGACCTTTGTGCCCTGGGTGCTGGTGATTTCATACTCTTCCCAGGGTGAAAGGCCGTGGGCGTTTCCGCCTAGACGTTTTTCACCATCGCGGGTAGTGAGGGTGAGCGGAACCTGTGAGAGAAGTTCGCGCCCCTTGTTATCCAGGTTATCGGGGTGGTGATCGTGGGAAAGCAGGACGGCGTCGAGGGGTAGAACGCTTTCTGCCTCTACCGGAGCCCCTGTGGTTTTGCGCAGGCTCGCTCCGCCGCCGAGATCGTAGGTGGTTTCAGGGTCGAAAGTGGGGTCGGTGAGCAAGTGCAAACCGGCATATTCAATCTCAACGGTCGGCCCGGAAATAACTTTAATGGTTGGCTGAGGCATAGTTTCCTTTCAAGAAAAGTTTTCTTTCCCAAGCCTATCGAACTACTTCGTTATCAAGCCCAACCGGGTGAAGGCATGTGCTAGACCGTGCTCATCGACGTCGTCAGTGACGAAATCTGCCGCCACTTGTGCCTCCTCTCCTGCGTTGCCCATAGCAACTCCCACCCGAGCGAATTCGAACATAGGAATATCGTCTTTGGCATCTCCCAACGCGACGGTGTGCTCGGCGGAGATTCCTGCATGCTCAACCAGCACTTGCATGGCGGCGGCGTTTTCCACGCCTTTTCCCGCACTGTACTGGCGGATGACCGGCTCACCGGCGGTCTCAAAATGCTCGCTGGCAAAGAGGCCGTTGTTGCTTTCGAGGAAGAATTCTAGCCCTCTTTCATGGAGCCAGTCCGCGATGGCGTGCGCTTCGGTCTCGGGTATGGGCTGGTGTAGGAGAACTTTTTCGTTCAGCTCGACATAGCTTCCGTTGCCGTCGATGAGACCATCTACCCCAAATTCCCAGAGTTCGGGGTAAATTTCGGCACGGAACCGCCCGGTGCATAAGACGACGACGTGCCCGGCTTTACGAGCCGCGCGCACGGCGTCCCCGGCGGAGGGCGGCACTTCGCCATTGTAATTACACAAAGTTCCATCGATGTCGAGAAAAACTGCTGTGCGTTTCAGCGTGTTCCTTCCCCTGATGGTGGTCTCGTTTTTACAGTACTCACTTCAGAGCGGGGAGGGGAAAGTCTAGTTTGTAGGTGGTGACGCGAGATATAATTAGGTAAATAATATATAACCTAATTATTTAGTGAATGGAGCATCCCATGAGTAGCACCCCGATGAGCGAATCCCAGGTTGCCGCTGGCGTTTTTGAAGAATTGCCACTTGAACAGGAGGCAACTAAATCGCAGGTGGTTTTCAATAACGAAAAAATTCGCCAGGTCTCTTTCGCGATGGACACCAATCAGGTGCTCACAGAACATTCTGCCCCGCGCGCAGTTATCGTCAATATCCTGCAGGGCAAGATTGAATTTACGGTAGGCGGGACTGCGAATGTGGTGGTCCCTGGAGACGTCATTTATCTAGCCCCCAATGACCGTCATGCAGTAAAGGCGTTGGAACCTTCCCGTTTTTCGCTGACCCTGATCGACATGGCATAAAGCTATGTTAGGGGGTAAAAATTTTTGCCTCAGATTTTAAATAACACGTGCCCGGCACATTTTCACTAAGTGTGCCGGGCACCGGTTTAAATCTATTTTTGGTGGTAAGAAACCATGCTCAACTTAGCGATAATTGCCTTGTTGAATGCCTCAAAGAACTGAACGGTGATGGAGCGAGCCTCGGGGTCGATGCGCGATGCATCGGCGTTGAGGGTGCCGCCGGGGAGGATGAGCGCATCGCGCGGCGAGGTAAGCTCAACCTGCTCTACGCCCTGGCTAGCGAGAATGAGCACTTTTTGTTATTGAGATCTGCCAGTGAGTGCTCCTTAAGCCTAGTGATACTAAGAAAACTTACTGTTTTAACTTTAGTGGGTAGGGGAAAAGACGCAAGCTCTTTTATTACGGCTCACTCAGCGCATAATAAGTATATGAATTTCACTCTTCGCATTCCTGGTCCCCACGACGGCGCCGGGTTCGAGCGTGCCCGTCAGCTGAGCTGGCGAGCCGCCTACGAAGGCATCTTTGAAGAAAAGCTCTTTCGTGAGCGAGAAGAAAAGTTTGATGCCCGCGCCGAGTCATTTAGCGAATGGTTTGCCGGGCTCGATTCCAACGGCTGCGATGTTGAAGCCGGAACCGGCGCCCGCCGTTGCGCCCGCATTGCTGTCGATGAAAAGGGTGAGATTCTAGGAACTGTCAGCACGCGGCAAGCCCCCGGTGAAACTCTTGACTTGCAGTCCCTCTATATTGTTCCCCAAGCGTTCGGCACCGGAATGGGGGAAGCTCTCATGCGCGCCGTCCTGCCAGAGGGTGAACGGGTCACGGTGGAGGTGCTCGCTACCAATGGGCGCGCCGTTGCTTTCTACCGTAAACACGGTTTCAGAGACACCGGCAAAACCTCAACCTTTGCAGGATACAAAACGCTGGTTTTGCAGCGGGGCTAGCAGGCAAACAGACCTGACCCACCCCAAACATACGGGAACGTTCCGAAAAATACTGCAAAGTACCTAAGACTGAAATCACAGGTGCCTCAAGGGCATCAAAAGAAGACTCCGTGAAAAACTAGATAAGCATTTTTCTCTAACTTCTCCCATGCGGGTTCTAGCAGGTGTATATTAAATCGGTGATATTTTTGCCGGTCGCTAGACCTCAACATTTTCCGCTTGAGGGCTAAAGATATGTCCTTCAAAAAGGTAAATCCGCAACGAAGCGTTCTAATAGGCTTTGTCAGTGCCATCTTTGTTGGCACTTCACTGCTCTTTCTGCCTGCTGCTCACCAGGATCCTGCTAACAACAAGGTAGTAGATGATTTATTTACCGCCGTCTCAGCCACCTGCGTTACAGGACTCACTACCGTAGATACTGCTACGCATTGGACTTTTCTGGGTCAAATTATCATCCTGGCTCTGATTCAAATGGGTGGTTTAGGATTTATGACTCTCTCTACCGCCATCGGAGCTTTTGTCCTTCGAAAAATTTCGCTGAACAACAGACTCAAAGCCTCGGCTGAAGTTCGTGGACAAGGCCTCTTCGATCTTAGACGCATGGTTCTCGCCGTTATCCGCATCGCTCTGCTCATCGAATTTATAGGATTTTTATTTCTTTTCTCACGATTTTTCTTCGGTTACAAACTTAGTTTTACTGAATCGCTATGGAAGGGAATCTTCCATTCTGTTTCAGCCTTCAATAACGCCGGTTTTGCCCTTTATTCAGATAACCTCATAAGTTTTTACCATGACCCATGGGTTCTCCTACCTCTATCTTTTCTTACGGTTTTAGGAGGCCTGGGTTTCCCCGTATTTATGCAACTGAGAAAAGCGGGAGCACATATCCGGCTGTGGAATATGGGTACCAAACTTGTTCTTCTGGGAACTCCTATTCTCTTATTTTTGGGAACAGCGGTAATTGCAGTTTTAGAGTGGAATAATCCTGGTTCCTTAGGGACGATGAATAGCGCTGAAAAGATTCTCAACAGCTTTGCCCAATCTGCTTTTACGCGTACCTCGGGATTCAATAACCTAGATATTTCCACCTTCCACCCCTCAACTCTTCTGTTTATGGATGTTTTGATGTTTATCGGTGGTGGCCCAGCAGGTACTGCCGGCGGTATAAAAATTACTACTTTTGGTGTGCTTCTGTTTGTAGCTATTACTGAGATACGGGGTGAAGGCGCAGTTAATATTCTGGGCAAGCGTCTGGCGCGTTCTGTACACCGCGAAGCAATCACCGTGGTTCTCCTCAGTACCGCACTCATATTTGTTGCCGTTTTCGCTCTGCAACTTCTTACAGCATTCACCACCGATCAGATACTTTTCGAAGTCGTTTCTGGCTTCGCCACCGTAGGGCTAACCACGGGTATCACCTTCGAAATGCCCCTAGTAGGAAAAATCATTCTTATCATTTTGATGATTTGCGGACGCATCGGGCCCGTTACCGCTGCGGCTGCACTTGTCTATCGACGTCGTCCAGCTCTGTACGAGTTGCCCAAAGAAAGGCCTCTCATTGGTTAGAAAGAAAAAGCTGTCATTATTTGATTCAGATAATGTCTCCGAAGGTAGTTCAGTAGCGGTTATTGGCCTAGGACGTTTTGGGCAATCGGTTGCTCTGGAGCTGATGGCGAATGGTTCTGAGGTTTTAGGGATTGATGACCGTGAGGAAATCGTGCAATCTCTTAACAACAAGCTGACCCATGTAGTTCGCGCGAATGCGACGCATCCTGATGTTTTGGATCAGCTTGGGATCACTGATTTCGATCGTGTGGTTGTTGCGATAGGTACTCACCTCGAATCCAGTATTTTGGTGACCTCATATCTGCTGAGAGCCGGAGTAGAAAATATTTGGGCTAAAGCAGTATCTGACCAGCACGGTGTCATTTTGCAACAGCTGGGTGTGCGAAATGTGGTTTTTCCGGAAAAAGACATGGGAAAGCGGGTAGCTCATCTTTTGCAGGGAGATCTGAAAGAGTTTATTCAGATTGACACTAATTATGCTCTGGCTATGGCTTCTGCGACTGAAAAACTTTCGGGCGTAAACCTGAATCCGCATGAACTTTATAAGAAATATGGGGTAGCTATTAATTCTTATCGTGATTCCTCAGGTCAGTGGAATCATGATCTAGAAAACCTCCACCTTACCCCGGGGAACGTAGTGATTCTCGGGGGAGACCCTCAAGCCATTGAAAGATTCGCCAGTAAGTTCCTCTGACCTTCGTGAGAAGAAAGTCTTAAGTTTCACTCTCTTTTGAAGTCAATGAAAGCCGAACTTCCCGAGAATATAGCAAACAAGAAATATATCTCGGGAAGTTCGGCTGTTTTTCAAAGTCAGTTACTCTCGCTGGAAACTTCGGTAGCTACTGGCAGCCGCAGCCGCCACATCCGCATGCGCCGGACGACGATGCCGCGCCGTCCTTGGTCGTTACAGCAGAGGTGCCGGGCGTAGGGAGTCCATCGCCAAAATCGCCAGACATCAGATTGCGTCGAGCGCCAATTTCGGGGCCACCCGCAGGTTTCTCCGTTACGCCTGCCAGGGTTGCGGCGAATCCTGCCGGTTCCATGGACGGCGCGGTGGGCGGCATCTCAGCGCCACCGGTTCCGCACGCTGCAGCTGCCGCCGAAATCTTCTTAGGTTTGACACTGCGCGCTTTGGAGAAGCGCTTCATCTGCTCTTCGTCGGGGTAGTTGTAAGAAACTTTCACTTCACCATCTGCCAGCAAAATTGGCAGCACGTCCCTCCCAGAAATCTCAATCTGATCGGCAACCGGCACGCAGTCTTCGAACGCTGAGGGGTAAGAGTCAGTGGAGTAAACAGCTATGTCAAACCCTGACTCCAAGAGATGTTGCGCGGTTGCAAGAAACTGGGTGCGCTCAGAATCGTCTGGGTCATCTTCATTCTCACCAGGGCCTGGAATAAAGATTTCCAGCTCTGCCCACTCGTTGTTTTCGGGTTCTTTGGCTTTCACGATTACTCCTAGTTTGCGTCTTCTGCATTAGGGTCGGGCGTAACCCAGCAGTATGGCAGCGGTTCCCGCCTGGGGGCAGTCTCGTAGGTTTAACGCTGAATTCCCGCCCAATATTTCCACCGGCACGGAAACCGCCGCGAGCAACTTAGCCCAGGAAGAATCTACGCAAGCCCTTCATAAAGTTATTTTCAGGTTCATTTTCAGTGGCAGGCGCCACGTCTCGCTGGGGGTGCTGAGGGGTTTCCTGGCGAGCATCGGGCTCAACCGGGGCGAACGGGTCATCTTCTTCGGGTTGAGACGCATCTGCCGAGGAACCCTTCTGTCCATCTAGCTCTGCGTCGATGTGAGAGAAAATCGGTGATTTTTCTTCGTCTTGTCGCCCTAGAAGCGTGTTGATTTGGGAGCGGTAATAGGACTCTTCCGAATGCTCTTCGTGAGGACTCGCGGCGGGCTGGTCGGGAGTGAAACCCTCGTTTTCATCGGCAGGGTTTTCATCGCCTCGGTTTTCAGTCGCTGTGGCGCCGATCTGTTCCGTGCCATTCGCGGCCTCTTGCTCTAGTGATTTATCAGTCGCCTGTTCCACTTCCTGAACCAGACCATGGTCGTGGTGAGCTGGCGACTCTTGGTTGAAAACCTCCGACGCTGAGGCATTCTCTAACACTGGCGCTGCTTCTGCGCTGGGCTCAAGAACCGAAGAAACGCTCTCCCAGCGAGGGCCTGTTTCTTCTTCCGCCGACTGGTTCTGTGCAACTCGCTCGGTAGCGCCCTGAATCCAATCGCCCGTCACAAACTGCGAGAGTGACCGTGCGACTATGTAGGGCGGCTCGGCGGTCATGGCTGAACGCGCAATAATCTGCCCGATGGCACCGGACGCGCCAGGAGCAAGATCAGCTGCGTAGAGAGTTTGCGCATCGTGGGCTAGCTCCACCCAGTACTTGTGGGCAAGCTTAGGTTGCACGACGTCGTTTGGGGTAGGCGCGGGAAGGCGCACGGCGGCATCAGCGAATAGCTCCCTGCCGAAATCCGCGGCGATATCTGATGAAAAAATGTCGCCGTGTGGACCTTCTGCCACCTTGCCTTCGCGCACAGTGGAGCGGAAGAAGCGGATTTCAGGCAGGGTTTTGCCGTCCAGGCGAGTGACGGCGTCGTCAATATCGCGCACGCGGTAGCCTGTGGAATGTCCGTGGCTGAGCAGGGTCTTGCGGAGAGTCATGCCGTCATTGTGGGCGTAAGGGACTGCTGAGAGATCTCCCGGGTTGCCTGGTTCCTGGATAAAGGGTTCGGTGTTTTCGGGGGCGGCATCCTCGGTTGCTTGCTCTTCCGATGTCGGTTCCACCTCCATGGTCTCTAGGCGGATATCGCAGTCGGCAGGGAGTACCTTTGCCGCAATCAATTCATTGACTGCCACCATAAAATCTTGAACCAGTGCGGGGTCTGTAATATAAGCGCCGTCCGGGTGGGTCAGCGCTAAGTCACCCAACTCTCCTGAAGTAATCAGCGCATGAGCCTTGGCGGGGTTGCCGGAGGCGCGCGAATAGGCTTCTAGGATGTCGGTTAGTGTTTGTAGATTGGGCGTAAGGGAGCTCTCTAAACTCATACGTCCCATAATCTCATAAAGCAATCTACTTTGTGGGAGCAGATGGAGCGCTTATGGGGTGACAAAATGGGAGAATCGCGGTGGAATGCGTTCCACCTGCGAGTACTTACTCTTTATGATGTAGACAACACTATTTTCGCCAAGTAACAAATGTTTCATCAGTGAGATGAAAGCAGGGGCGGCATGAAGAGCGACTCTCTGCGAGCCCTATGTTTCACGTGAAACATAAACCGCTCTTCGTTGTTTTCTTGCTTTAAACCATTGAGCTGATTGTTAAGGAGTCCCAATGCCTGAAATTACTTACCGCCTGCCCCAGGAAATCAAACTCACCAGCAACTACCCTCAGGGGCCGGAATCTGCCAAGCTCGCCGAGCGTCGTGCGGCAGCAGTGCCCGCTGGTGTGGCATCTACTGCCCCCTTTTATGCAGTAGATGCCGACGGCGGGGTCATCGTAGACGCCGACGGCAACTCGGTAGTTGACCTGGGTTCGGGCATTGCGGTCACCACCGTGGGCGCGTCTGCCCCTAAAGTTGTTGAAGCGGTACAAGAAGCCGCCTCGCATTTTACCCACACCTGCTTCATGGTGACCCCCTACGAGGGTTATGTGGCAGTGGCTGAAAAGCTCAACGAGCTAACTCCTGGCGACTTCGAAAAGCGTTCGGTGCTCTTCAACTCCGGTGCGGAGGCAGTTGAAAACGCTGTCAAGATTGCGCGTTCGGCAACCAGGCGTAACGCAATCGTCGTCTTCGATCACGCTTACCACGGCCGCACCAACCTCACCATGGCGCTCACCGCAAAAGCTGCGCCCTACAAACAGGGCTTTGGGCCTTTCGCCTCTGAGGTTTACCGTGTGCCCATGAGCTACCCTTTCCGCGACGGCAATCGCGGCGGTAAAGAGGCGGCAACAGAAGTAATTTCGCAGATCGAAAAGCAGATTGGTGCTGACTACATTGCCGCTGTCCTGATTGAACCTATCCAGGGCGAGGGCGGCTTCATCGTTCCTGCGGATGGCTTCTTGCCCGAGCTGGTCAACTGGTGCCGCGAACACGGCGTCGTATTTATTGCCGACGAAGTTCAGGCAGGTTTCTGCCGCACCGGCAAGTGGTTTGCCTCGGAGCACGAGGGTATTGAGCCCGACCTCATTACTACCGCCAAGGGTATCGCTGGCGGTATGCCACTTTCGGCAGTTACCGGACGCGCGGAACTCTTCGACAAGGTGCAGGCTGGCGGTTTGGGTGGCACCTACGGCGGTAACCCCGTGGCTTGCGCAGCGTCCTTGGCAGCTATTGAAACCATGGAAGAGTGGAAGCTCAACGACCGTGCCACCCGTATTGAAGAAATCGTGCGCGAGAAGCTGGAACCGCTCGTCGATGAGCTCGATTACGTGGGTGAGCTACGTGGTCGCGGTGCCATGATGGCTCTTGAGTTCGTCAGCGATTCCACCTCAAAGAATCCGCACCCCACTGCGGCAAAAGATATCGCAGCCTACTGCCTGGAGCGCGGCGTGCTGATTCTGACTACCGGCACCTACGGCAACGTCGTTCGCCTGCTACCCCCTCTGACTATTTCAAAGGAGCTCTTGGGCGAGGCGCTGGATATCTTCGTTGCGGGAATCCGCTCGGTAGGTCAGTAACTTTCCTGCAAACAATCTTTCTGTAGGCGCTGAGGTATCTTTCGGCGTTAAAAACTTCTGTGTCACTCAATCCGTGAAAGTGCATTCAAATGAACGCACTTTCACGGATTGAGTGACACAGGGCTTTAAAAATGCCGCAGGAGCAAGCGTTCCTGCGGCATTCTTTAGCTTTTCTTAGCTTTGTTTAGTTTCGAGGTCGGTGGGGACGAGCGGTGAGTTCGCGTGGCAGACGGGGCACGCCGACTGGGCGGGTGCCTTGCCTTCGGGGTGTTCCTGTTCGAAGATGCCGTCGGTTGCGCACTGGTATTTATAGGGATGCATATTGGCTCCTTTGATGTTGATACAAGCAACTCAACCGTATTTCACAGGCCCGGGTCAAATTGCGTTTTGCCTAGTGACCTATTCATAAGGCGTTTTCGAAAGCACACCATTTGCCCATGACGCACGGTTCTTAGCTGGGCTCAAACTAAAAATGTGGGCAACTCCCTGGCTGAACATTCTTCTGATGCTCGGCATCGCCTTTGTTTTTGTGGTCATGATGTTCTCGGCAGACGGTCGTACACAGGTCTATACCTCGCTGATCGCAACCGTCGTGTTGGTTATTCTCTGGCCACTGGCGAAGAAGAACGTGGAGAAAGTACAGGCACGGCGCCGGACATCGTCCTAAACTCGCTTCGTTGACTGTACTATAGCGCCGCCGTCCTGAACCACAGCTCAGGACGGCGGCGCTATATCAGCTCGTCTACATCTGAAACATGATCCGCACGAGAATAAACATCACCGCATGAAAAGTAAGCCAGATAACCGAGATAACAATCGCCACGATTGCCTCCCACTTTGTTTCACCGGCGCGAAAAAGCGCGATGATCCCCAGCATGAACGCCGCCAACATGGGCACCGTGTTTAGGAGCCGAATTACGGGGAATAAAGCAAAAGATATGGCAACTCCCACGAGTACGAGAGCTACGATTCCCGGTACATTTCTGCGAGATGTAGGACGCGCGGGTGCCCACTGTGCAGACGCATCGGTGCCGTAGGGGTAGGGCTGAAAAGTTTCTGGTGCAGAGGCCTGCAGATGGTGAAGGTTTACCTGCTGAGTAAGCTGTTGCGGTGTGTAATTTTCTTCTGTCATACGGCAAGGCTAAAGACTCGCTCAACCGCTGTCTTCTAAAATTTTTTATGACAGTAAAAAGCTGTGGATAACCCCTTTTCTCATCATCGAGAAGGAGGTTATCCACAGCTTTTGTATTTCCACTTGCGTTATCTGGCACCAGTCATTAGAGAACTTTGTGCACCAACGTGGACGGTTTACTCCTGGATGAAAGTAACTTCTTCACGGTCGAAATCGAGTGAAACATCGAAGGATGCGTCCTTGTGATCCACCATCGCGTAGCCAACCTCAAAAGAAAGAGACTTTCCGGGTTGAATCTTGGTGGTGGGAATATTGGAAAGGTTAGAATCAAAAATTCGTTCCGCTTCTTTCCCACCTGAATTACCTGTCATCATGAAGAGCGACGGATCAACTGCTTCATCAGAGTCATTCTTGATGGTTACGGTGTACTTTTGAAAATCTTTGAGAGTTTTATCGTCGTTTCCAGCCGCATATTCAGTGGGCTTAAAAGCTTCAGGCTGTGAAATAGTTACTGACACGCCGTCGTTCCACGTGTAGGTATCGCCAATTTTTCCTGTATCGGATCCTTGTTCACCTGAGGAATCTGTTGCCGAAGCGGAAGAAGGAGACGCTGATGAGGAGCTGTATTCCCCGTCAGTCGACTCTGCCAACGCCGTAACAGCCACAACGAACACAATAATCATCGAGAGAATGGTGCCGAGCACCGAAACAACGATTGCGGTGATGCCCGCCCACTTCGACTTATTCTTCTGGACAAGGGCGATGATGCCCATCACGAAACCCGCGAAGAGGAGAATCCAACCTAAAATGGCAACGACCGGGATGCAACCGAGAATCAGACCAAGAACTGAGGAGCCTAATGCAATTAAACCGAGCATATTGTTAGCTCGCTTGCCACCGTTGGGGCCGTAAGGTGCGCCGTTGTTATAAGGATTCTGGTTGAAACCGTTACCGCTGTTACCGTAACCGCCGTTGCCGTAGTTACCGTTGTTGGCACCCCCAGCAGCGGAATAGGCTGGGTAGCCGTTCGCGGAAGAACCCGCTGCCGCTCCTGCATAAGGGGACTGCTGGCCGTAGTTACCATTCTGAGCATTCTGCATGGACTGACCGCTGGGTGCAGACTGCGCGTGAGGGTTGTAAGGGTTCTGCTGGTCGTAGTTGTTTTGACCCTGAGAACCTTGAGGGGCATAGGTTGAAGGGGCAGCGGAAGAAGAACTTACACTGCCGTGCGACGGCGTCTCAGAAGTACGGGGAGAAGCTGAGCTCTCCGTTGATTCAGAGAAAGCGTCGGGGGCGCGAAGAGTATCATCCTGCGAGTTTAGAGGACGTGTGTAATCCTCTGAAGAATCACGCGGATCTTCTGGAATATTGTTTTGCTGAGTCACAAAACCTAGATCACCGAAACTTGTCTATTTTAGGGTGTCGTGTTCTTTATATGACATCGCATGATTGCGCTATATCAATCTGCCACTCGCTTCAGCCGCAGGGGCAAAGAGACGGGTCTAGCTTCCCCCAAGACGCACCAAAAGCGCCCCGCACCTCTGTCAGAGGAGGTTGCGGGGCGCTCTTCCAAGATCTAAAGAATGGTGTTTTCTTCGGCTGCTTTCATGGCAGATCGAACACTAAACCCGCTAACCAGAGCTACAATGACGAGCCCAGCACCTAGAATCAGTAGGTTCTTCGAAGAAAGGAACATGCTGGGCTGATTCTCGGTAGTAGGACGCGCGGCGTCATCGGCGTTGATGACGGCAAGCGGCGCTTGGCGCACTACTGCAGATTTGTGAGAAGTAGTCTCTACAGAGGTTTCAGCACTGATGGAATATGAAGTTGTGGGAAGTTCTTGTGCCTGCGCGGGGAGAGCGGACATTCCTGTAGCCAGTGCGATACCGGCAAGAGTTGCGAATAAGCGACGCATCGAAATTTCCTTTCGTAAGCGGCGCGAGTGGAGTGAGACAAGCTTCAAGGCGGTTCCATGTTGCCTGTATCACCGAAAAATATTCTACGGCTAGCGTGAGCCCAATCGCTAATTGATAGCGGGTTTTAGAAGAAGTGGGGCTACTGTCCCCTATTTCACTAGCGTTTACTTACTGAACGGTAACCCTAGGGATATGTTCAACAAGCAAGAGCCAAACGAGCGTAGCAGTAAGGTGAACTGGCTGGGGCTGGCATGAATTGCCTTACTGAGCGCTAGCGAAGCAGGCGAGAAGGTTAGTTCACCATTGCTACGCTCGTTTGGTTTCTCTTGGACAGTCGTCTCTTCTAGCTCTTGCCCTTTCCCCGACCCGCTTTGAGGACAGTGCCGCCTACTAGAAGCAACAGAATTCCTGCACCCACTAGCAGAACCAGATTGCGGCCGGTGTGCGCCAGGTAATCAGCAGAAGACGCCGTTGCATTTTCGTTCGCTTCGGCACCTTGACTTGCTTCTGCGCCGTCGCGCGAGTTCTCAACATCAGAATTGGAGCCAGTAGTTATGTCTACAGGCTGAGTGCTTGCCTGGCTCGCTGGTGCAGCGGGCTCAGCCGAAGGCGAGCCTGCTGGAGACGCAACGGCACTCGCAGGTGCGGTGGGCTCTGCCGAAGGTTGAGGCTGCTCGGAAGGCGCAGCCGAAGGTTCTTCGCTGGGTGCAGAGCTGGGGGTCTCAGAAGGAACCACTGCGGAAGCCGCTGAAACACTCCAGTTTTCGGTGAAGAAATCTGCGGGATCAATAATCTTGTTTTCCGTTGCCCACTGAATCATCAGGTCGCGAACAGCTTTTTGCTCGTTGTAGACAATTTCTGCATCGGTTACATGGGGGTAGCCTGACCCACCAGACCAGCGGTAGTTGTTGAGAGCAAGAATGACTTCCTGATCGTCCGCTAGAGCCGAACCATCTGCCAAGGTGAGGTTCTCTACGCGCTGCCCCACAGGCTTGGAGATATTGAGGTGGTAGTTCACGCCGGAGAGCACATCGTAGGAGTAGTCAGGGATTCCGCGGGTATCGCCGGGATACATGGCGTTGGTGACATCCGCCCAGTTGCTAATCTCTGCACCGGGCTCCTGCTGCTTGTAGTAGCGGGCGGACCATTCGAGGTAATCCCGCAGCTGGGCGCCGGTGAGTTTGACGCCCATGAGGGTGTTGTCAAAGACATAAAGCCCAGCCATATCTGCAATGGTGACATCGCCCTTTTCAAACAGCGCAGTGCGAGAGAACGGCGAAACTTCAGAAATCACAGGCAGGTTTTCGTTCTTCGTACCGGCGACGGCGCGGGTAACTTCTTCGGTCTGCACGTGGTTGATGAAGTCAAGAATCGCGGTATCTTTCCATGCAGATTCTGCGCCGGACATCGGCTCGGTTGCCTGGGCAACTACGGTCTGAACCCATTTCTGGGTGTCCGAATGGTAGGGCTCAATAGCTGCCAGAATGGCGGGGTCACTAGAATAATCTGCGGCGTTGAGGGTCTTTACCCTGGGTTGCTCTTCCTCTGACCACTCAACCTCGACCTTTCCGGTAGCATCGTCAATAGTCAGCGGCACAGTAATTTCTGAGGCAAAACGAGCCCAATACCCGGGTTGCGAGAAAAGAACCTTTTTGCCCTCTTTATTCACGAAATATTCTTGAGCTTTATCGGTCACATGTGAGTGACCACCAATCACCACATCTACGTCGGTGCTCTGTTCCGCTACCGAACGAGCCACGTTTTCTGCTTTTGCCGCAGGGTCATAAGTTACGCCCTCGGGGTCAAGACCGGTATGGGCTAGAACAATGACGACGTCAGCTCCTTCATCTTTCGCCGTCTTGGCATAGCGAGAAGCAGTTTGGGCAGCGTCCTCAAAAATTAATGTGCCTTCAACATTTGCCTTATCCCAGGTTTCGACGCCGGGGGTCACGACACCGACCACAGCAACCTTGACGGTTTTATCGCCGACCTTTTTATCAATCATGGTGTAGGGCGTCAGCGCTGGTTTACCGGTCTGGGCATCAATCACGTTCGCCCCGAGCAGCGGCATGTTGAGGTTGCCCTGATACTGTTTCAGCGCATCAAGACCGTAGTTAAATTCGTGGTTTCCTACAACACTGGCTTCATAGTTGAGCTGGTTAAAGACTGTTGCCATGGGGTCTACCGTGTCAGCGCCACGGTTCTGCTGGTAGTAGCTAGCAAGGCTCGAACCCTGGTTGGCGTCGCCGTTATCTACGGTTAGTACGGAGTCGCCACCCTCATTCTGCACTTGCTTGATGGCAGTTGCTAAATGCTCCATTCCCAGGGCTTTGGAGGGGTCTTTAGCGCCGTAGTTTTGACCGGTGAAATAGTCGTAGTCAGCCACATGGGAGTGGATATCGGTGGTAGCTAGAACGGTCAGATCACCTAGATCTGTCTCTGCCGCCATTGCTGGGGAGGCGATAATGACAGCACTGGTGGCTAGTAAAAGCCCGGTTCCTGAAGCGATGATGCGTCGCATCGAAAATTCCTTTCGTCAGCGGCGCGAGTGATGTGTGCGATGTCTTCATTGTAGGTAAATCAGGAAACCGTAGAGCCTCAGGACAGGGAAATGAAGCTAAATGACACGAGAAGTTTAGGTAACGAGCAGCTCACTAGAGAGGGCGGATTTCTACTACGTCGTATGATTTTGCGGGTTTACCTTCTTTGCCGCAGGAGGCAGGTACCGCGGCTGTTTTTCCCAGCTTGACGACGACGTCCCAGGCGCGAGTCTCGGCTCCCCGGGCGGATCCCCATTTCACGTGCACCGAAGATATGGCTGAATCGGAATATTTTTGAGGGGCATCTTCAAAAGTTAGTTCTTCAATTCCCGGTTCAATCTGCTCGGCGAGGAGCGACTCTCGCACCGCCACCTCGGCTACCTGATGAGCTGCTGGCAAGCTCGAACGTCCGCGCAAATTATCCACCAGCGGCACTCCGGTTTCCTCAAGACAACTAGTAGCAGCCAACATGCTTTCTGCTGAGATTCGCCCGTAGGTGTAACCGGATGGCAAAAGCATCGCCGTCGGGGCAAGCCTATGACCGCTCAAATGCGAACACTCCCATACGGTGCCGCCGGGTCTCATCTGATCGAGAAAGCGGGCAATGGGGCGACCTCGCAAGGCGCAGCACTGGTCTCTTTTGGCATGGGCACACACCAGGGTGAGAACCGTTCCGGGGAGCCGCTCTGCAAAGGGAATCTGAGAGGGGTCATTCAATGGCAATTCGAGTAAGTCTGCAGGCCCTTTCACGCAGAAAGTGAATAGTTGATCTTGACCGTGAATCCGACGGGCGAGAAAAACCCTTCGCACGCCGTCCTGAACCACCTGCCCCAATCTGCCCGGTTTACGGATGAGAAGCAGGCGGTATCCACCCTCATCAGCAAGTTTTTTCTCCAGTGTCTGAGCTACAGTGCTATCAAAGGCAACGCCATCGAAAATATCCCTTCCCCAGGCGCCGGGCTGTTCCAGAGCAATCCAGCCGGGTTCATACGCTGCTGTTCCCGCTAAGTTTCCCTCGGTAAAAGTGGAGCAGGAATTCTGGGGAACGTCAGGAAAGCGAATAGCGGAGAGAACCTTCTCTGCCGTTACATTTGACGCTACAGATGTTCGCGACGCTGGACTATTGAGCGTCCCGCTTTTGTCCTCTGATAAGTAAGTACCCATAGAAATAGCATAGAGGTGAAAGAACATTCAAACATCCCTTGTACAAAGGAGTAGGCATGATCGACGGCGCGCTTTCTAACCTTCCTCTTTGTAGGTCGCCCCGATAACAAAGCGGTTCGTGAAGCTGGTCTGGTTACCTTTGCGGTCAATATTTTCATGCTTCTTCTGGCGCTGGCTTCGGTAATTATTACTGTTCCCAAGTCTTCTCCCGAGGAGCTTGCAGCAGCAAAGGCGGCTAACAAGTAGGACTTTTCGGTAGCCTAAATACATGACCGAACAACCTACCTCAACAGATCAGAGCGCAACACCAACGCATCAAGCGTTGCCACCGCAACCTAAAGTACGCGTGGACGTATGGCTCTGGTCTGTTCGTGTCTTCAAAACTCGCTCTTTAGCTAATGACGAGGTCAAGGCAGGCCACGTTCGCGTCAACGACGCCCATATTAAGCCGTCGTTCAAAATCGGCAGCGGCGACGTCGTCCGGGTGCGTTACCCCGGGTATGAGCGGGTCTTTAGGGTAGTCAAAACCCTCACCAAACGCGTGGGTGCGCCGGTGGCGGTCACCTGTTATGAAGATCTTTCTGAGCCCAAGCCTGCCTACCTCACCACTGGCGCTGTGCCGCGGCGCGAACGAGGAGCGGGGCGTCCCACCAAGAAAGAACGCCGTGCCTTGGATAAACTTCGCGGCTTCAATGAGTAAGTTGAGCTCCGCAACTGTATTCTGTTTTCATGACAGACTTTACTATCCGAGGAATCAACGTGGATTCCGATGAAGAAATGCGCCAGCTCAACGAATTAGACGAGGCATGTGCGCAGGACATTTACGGGGCGTCCCAGAAGTCTACCGTTGATGAACGACGCGCGGCGCTCGCCCCCAGTGCTTACCAGGAAACCGAACGTTTTGTAGCGGCTGTTTCTGAAGGAGATACCGAGCGCGTTGTAGGTATCGCTATCTGCGGAATGCCCTTGTATGAGAACAAAAAGACGGCGTTTATTGGTCTAGCGGTTCACCCGGAATACCGTGGACGGGGGATAGGTTCGGCTTTGGCGGAGCGGCTGAAAGAAACTGCCCAGTCTGCCGGTCGAACCGCCTTGGATTCGTGGGGTGAGATTCCTGCTGATGCCAACGCCGATGATTCAACGCTTCCTGTGAACCGTATTGCCCGCCGTCTAGGGATGGAAAAGAAAAACGTGGCGGCGCAGAAGAGCTTAGACCTTCCCCTCCCCGATGGGAAACTTGCGCAATTCGAAGCGCAGGTTGCCGAAAAAATTGGCGACTATCGCCTGGAAACATGGACCGACGGCATTCCCGAAAATCAGCTAGAGAATTACGGAATTTTATTGCGCCAGCTAGAGCTCGACGAACCCACTGGTGATCATAGAAATGAAGCGCCTGAGTTTTCTGCCGATCGCGTGCGTGAAATCTACGAGAAGCAAAAAGCTATGGGGTTCCGGGGCGTCATTACGGTGGCATTCTCGCCAGAGAATGAAATTGCTGGCCAGAGTGAAATTATTTATAACACCAATGAGGGAACTTCTATTGGTTTCCAAGAAAATACTTTGGTGATGCCTGCCCATCGCGGGTATGCTCTAGGGCTGGCCATGAAGGTGGCTAATCATCGCAAGTTAGAAGAAGTAGCGCCTCACATTAAGGTGGTGGCAACGGGCAATTCATCGCTGAACACCCAGATGAACGCCATCAACGAGCAGTTCGGATATAAGGTCGTCTGCCAGGAAATTGCTTTTCAAAGTTAGGAGAGTATGTGGCGGAAAATCAGAACCACGAACCAAACCCTTGGGAAGCCAACGACCCCAACAATACGAGTTTCTATCCGGAGCCACCGCCGGCGTCGTCCTACGTTCGTCAGCTTCACAAGCTGGCGGTTGGCATGCTAGTGGCGAATGTAGGGGCGTCTATCTATTTTTTCGTCACGGTAGGTAGGGACCAGGAGGATTTTAGCCTTATGGCGTTGCTGTTTCTATGCCTTTATCCGTTTATGGCGATACGGCGCGGTATGAATCCTCGGAAAGTTCGGCTCAGGGAGTTACCTACGACTGAACGCGGCTGGTGGCGTCGCTATGAGATTGTGCGGCGCTCAGAATACGTGCTGGCAATTTGGTGGTCACTGCTCAACTGCGCGTTTTTATTCCTGAGCACCGTGCTGGGCTGGCAGCCGCGAGGGATATTTTTCTTCGCGGTCACGGGCCTGACGGCGTACCTCATCCAGTGGCAGTACAAGCGGCAACTGGAGAAAAATACCGCGCACCTGGAGTAGTTGCGGGTGCGCGGGTCACTAAATCTGTGAAAGTGCATGTATTTGAGTTCACTTTTACAGATTTGCTGAGCATCTTCAGGAGAAAAGCGACGCGGCTAGAAGGAATTCCTCAACCGGCGTAGAGTAGTAAGCGTACTGTTTATGTTATTTGTTTATGTTATTTTTGGAGGAAATAATGGCTGATCTCACCAAAGAGCAAGTTGTAAAAATCATGCGTGAGGAACGACTGGTGATGATGGCGTCGCTCTCTGAATCCGGCAAAATCCAGACCCACCCTATGACCCCGCAGGAAATTACCGACGACGCCGATGCATGGTTCTTTATTGGACTGAACTCTGATCAGGCGCAGCAGATTAAAGCGAACCGCGCGGTTAACCTTGCTTTCGCAGAAACTGGTTCCTGGCTATCAGTCTCAGGCACCATTGAATTTATTGAAGACCGCGCACAGGCTGAAAAGCTCTGGAATAAGGGCATGGAAGCTTACTTTGAAGGTGTAAATGATCCCAATCTGGGTTTGATTCGTTTCAATAGCGAATCCGCGCAGTTCTGGGGCACTCCGGGCGGTAAGGTTATGGCGCTGGCTGAGATTGTGAAGAACCGTTTGACCGGTGCTGATCATAACGGCACTAGTGACACTGTAGAGCTTTAAAACATAAAGGTCTTTTGTAACAGCCTGACTATAACTGGGACGAGACCCTCTTCAAGAATTTCGCGAGTATTTTTGATTTTAGCGTTCCCACTATTGTGCAGATACTGCCGGAGTTTGTTAGGTAGCGAGGGGACTTGCAAAGGTACGCGTCCTTTGCTTTTTCCTCTCCTGCCTAGCCTTAGGATCGGAAACGGGGTTCAGCACGGGTATCAATTTTCTATGACTTTAGACCTTTTGTGAGTAAATTTTGTAGTTGAATTCCATAAAAGGGGAGATAAATTACTACCAAAATTTCCCCTGGTCACCTAAATTATCAGAACTCGATAGGAACGATCATGCCCCCAATGAACCCTAAGCGCAGGGAACTCGTGAAAGGTATAGGATGGGCCGCCCCAGTAATCTTAGCGACTACTGCTATACCCGCCTATGCCGCATCTCAAAATTCTACAAAAACCCTCCAAGGAAAGTTGTTGCTGGGTAAATCTTGCACGACGGCAGGTGCAGGAACCTCAGTTATTTCACTCGATGGTACAAAAGAGGCTTATCCCACCGGTGGGCTGTGGGTGGGCGGTGTTAATGCCACCGATAAAATCACCAATGCCACCATCACTTTCTACTTACCCACATCGTTAGGATCTTTAGCCTGGGTCAATACTCGTTTAGTTGCTGATCCTACCTATGTTCCTGTGTGGTCAACTCCCAAAGTTGATACAACTGTGCCTCAGCGAAGCGGCTACACTGCGTACACCATGAAATACAGTGGAGGTTGGACCTATAACTCTACTGATAAGACATATATTGCTGCCGTCCCCCCGAAATTCACGGCAAAAATTTCTTATGCAACCTGCACCTCTTCAATTACTGCCTATGCGACACGTAGCGTGAGGGTGAATGGAACGGTTTACTCGTTCACCCGAGGGCCGGTCACAATATAAATCTGTGGAGATACGGTCTATCTCCACGTCTGCTCGCCCACAAGGAGCAGTCCAATAATCATCATCACTACCCCGGAGAACAGCCCCACCGCCCCGATTACTACCAGACCTAGATATCCCAGCACGAGCCCTGCCACTGAGGGGCGCGGAGATTTGTGTTTGATAGTTGAGCTCAGAACGTATGCCCAATCTGCGCCTGGGGTGCAGGCAAGTAGCAAAGAAATAGACCAAAAGGTAAAAGTTGAAGCGAAGGACACGTTCTCAATTTTCTCTGGACGGCAAACAGATCACTGATCCGGGGCGGTAACTCAAGGAATACAGTAGCGCATTGGGGGTGACGTTTGTTTGTTCAAGCTCTATCGCTCGGTTCGATACAGTAGTTTCATGTCTTCCTCACTTACCCCTGCGCCGTCAGCGTCACGTTCTTCTAGCCTTAATCGGCAGATACTCGCGCTGGCGGTGCCAGCTTTTGGGGCGCTCGTCGCCGAGCCGCTTTTTGTGCTGGGTGATACCGCTATTGTGGGGCATCTGGGCACCGAGCCGTTGGCGGGTCTAACTTTGGGCGCAACCGTTATTCAGACGGTCGTGGGGATTATGGTTTTCCTGTCCTACTCCACCACCCCTGCGGTGGCGCGAGCTTTTGGTGCAGGAAATTTGCAACGAGCTTTTACTGCCGGACGCAATGGCCTGTGGGTAGCGCTAGGGCTGGGGGTAGTTCTCGCTATCGTGGGGTGGTTTATTGCAGAACCTGTGTTGCGGGCAATGGGAGCCTTCGGAACCACCGCGGAGTATGGGGTGGCTTATTTGCGCCCGTCGTTGCTCGGTCTGCCCGGCATGTTGCTGGTGCTTGCCGCAGTTGGGGTTTTGCGCGGTCTGCAAGATACTAAAACTCCGCTGTACGTTGCGGGAGTCGGCGCGGCCCTTAACTTGGGGCTGAGCTGGCTTCTGGTTTATCCGCTGGGCATAGGTGTGGCAGGTTCAGCGGTGGCGACTGCCTTCATTCAGTGGTGTATGGGGCTGACTATGGGTGCAATGG
Source organism: Rothia sp. ND6WE1A (assembly GCF_001683935.1). Classification (NCBI taxonomy): domain Bacteria; kingdom Bacillati; phylum Actinomycetota; class Actinomycetes; order Micrococcales; family Micrococcaceae; genus Rothia; species Rothia sp. ND6WE1A. The sequence continues at coordinate 27,173 of NZ_LXTU01000024.1, forward strand.
TGGTCCGCGGTATGCGCGCGCATAGCGTTTCCCTTCTGCCCGATCTCCGTGGATCTCTCAGTGTTTTTCGAGTGGGCGGCTGGCTCATGTTGCGTACGCTCACCATGAGAATTGCGCTACTTTCTACGGTTTTTGTGGTGACCCATCAAGGTGCCACAAATCTTGCTGCTTATCAGCTGACCATGACGTTCTTTAACTTTCTTGCCTTTGCCCTCGATTCGTTGGCTATCGCTGCCCAGGCATTACTGGGTAAGGAAATGGGTGCACGGGATCTTTCCACAACGGCGGGGCGAGGCGCCGTCCGGTACCTTAAAAATCGCTTGGTGAAGTGGAGTCTGTGGTTTGGAGCGGTGACGGGTCTGCTCTGCCCCATCGTTGGGTTCTGGGGCGGCTGGATTTTTACCGCAGACCCACAGGTTCAGCATCTCTTCGCTCTTGCGATGCTGGTGGTTGCGGTAGGGCAGCCCATCGCAGCTTACGTTTTTATTCTCGACGGCGTTCTCATTGGCGCTCAAGATGTTCGATACTTGGCTCTAGCTTCGGTTTTCACACTGGCTTTCTACGCTCCTCTGCTAGTCATCGTGTATTTCAGTATGACCGATTCGGTGTGGGCATTTCTTGGAATCTGGACTGCGTACGCAGGTGGTTATATGGGTGCTCGCGCGCTGACGTTGGGAGTGCGCGCCCGTCAGGACGTATGGATTAAGTAAGGGGAGGGCAGGCGCTCCCGGTTTGAGAACACGCGGTTCGTTCAAAAGCACAGCTAAGATCCGTGTGTGGTGGAAAAATTGTGTGCTTTCGATATGGTGTGAAGCCTCTCACTAATTGGTAGGCTTTCCCTAGGAGGAAACCACATGCCTGTACATCAGAACCACATACTTACTCTGGGGATATTGACGCTGGGAGTTCTCACTCTGGCGGGGTGATCGAACGACGCCGCATCGCACGCAAGATCCAACATTGGAGGCTACCGATGAAATGCGCAAAGCCTACCGTTCTTACCGGAGGAATCATCGCAAACCTCCTCAGGGAGATGCGGATAAATATAACGCTGAAATCCAGCAAAAAGCCGACGAAGATGACCAGGCATACACGCTCTACGCCACTCATTATGCGGCATGGCTTCCCCTGTACGCCGTAGCGCCGAGCTTGTATTCAGGTAGCGGAGTGACCCCTGCAGAACACCAGGACCTCTCCTCGACCAGTGGTAGTTCCTTCGGCGGGGGAGGCGGATTTTCCGGCGGCGGAGCTGGCGGAAGTTTTTAAAGAATAGAGCGCCCCAGCGGAAATATTTTCTTTATCAATAATTTATTGGTTATTAAGTGTGGAGCTAGAGCGAACGGCATGGCACACTAGAAAGCTGATGCGGTAATAGAGAGGAGTTGTCCATGAGTGAGAGCACTGTTATAGCTAAACATAAGCTGATATTGGTGTTGTTCCTTGTTATGGGCGCATTTCTCTCTCATCTTTCATTTGCTCGTGCTGCCGAATCTCCAACGTCCGCCGATATTCCCTCAGCTCCCAAGGAAGGATACATTCGCGACGATGTCGACTTTTTAACCCCCGCAGACGAACAAGATATCAACGCCGTTATTGACGCCGCTAATAAAAATACCGACGGCGTGCGTGTCATGGTCTATATTTTTTCCAGTTCAGAAGTGAGCAATATTGCGGACTACGCCGGCGAGGTCTCCAAAGCATGGAACTTAGGTGGTGAAGAAGGAAATGGGGCGCTTCTTGCAGTAAATGTGCGAAATGGAGACATGCGTATTTATCGTGGTCGTAACGCTACGTTAGATAATGCTTCGACAAATGAGATTCTTCAGTATGTACTTCTGCCCAAGCTGAGCGAGGGCGACTTCAAAAATGGCATAGGCGACGCCGTCAAGAGTATCTATCAGAAAGCTGGGCAGGCAGAAAAAGTTCAGCAGGAAGAAAAAAATCAGGCGTACGCGCGGCAACTTCACGGTATGTGGTGGGTTCTCGGTGCACTTTCGCTTTACCTGCTAGGTGTTGCTACCTATAGGATTCGCCGTCGTCAAAAATTTTACCGGTATGCCGATGCGCAGATTTATGATGCGGTCAGTAAAGACCCCCAGTTAGAGGTCTCGGACGAAACGCGCAGGGCGTATCGGAAGTATCGGGCTTTTTATAATCACAAGCCCGATGAAGGTATTCTTCCCTATAATTCACGGTTAAAATCGAAGACCGCAGAGAGCCATGAGGAATACACCCAGTATGCCGATAACTTTGAAGAATGGTTGCCCCTGTATCGAGCAAATCCCGATTTATACACCGGTGAAGGCAATAATCCTGATGGACGCTTTAGGTAAGTTTCCTAAGCCGTTGTATGCTTAAGTTCCATGGTGAACAACATTGGCTTTGACCGTGAGAAATATATCGAGACTCAGTCTCAGCACATCCAAGAGCGCCGCGAAGAATTAGGCGGCAAGCTCTACCTCGAAATGGGTGGCAAACTTTTTGACGATATGCACGCTTCCCGTGTGCTTCCCGGATTCACTCCGGACAACAAAATCGCGATGCTTGAAAAAATCCGCGATGAAGTTGAAATCCTTATCTGCATTAACGCAAAAGATCTTGAGCGCCACAAAATGCGCGCTGACTTGGGTATTTCCTATGAAGATGACGTCCTGCGCCTCGTAGATGTTTTCCGCGATCGCGGTTTCTTGGTAGAACACGTAGTGCTTACGCAGATGGAGGACGATGACCGTCTCGCCGTCGCCTTCAAAGAGCGCCTAGAGCGTTTGGGTATGAAGGTTTCCCGCCACCGTGTAATTCCCGGTTACCCCACGAACATGGACTTGATTGTGTCTGAAGAGGGGCTGGGGCGTAACGAATTCGCAGAGACCACCCGCGACCTCGTTGTGGTCACTGCTCCTGGTCCCGGTTCAGGCAAGCTAGCTACTGCGCTCAGCCAGGTTTACCACGAAAACAAGCGTGGAATCAAAGCTGGTTACGCAAAGTTTGAGACTTTCCCTATCTGGAATTTGCCGCTGGAACACCCCGTTAACCTCGCGTACGAGGCAGCGACTGTGGATCTCAACGACGCCAACGTGATTGACCACTTCCACCTCTCGGCATATGGTGAATCGACCGTCAACTACAATCGCGACGTCGAAGCCTTCCCCCTTCTCAAAACCCTGCTAGAGCGCGTTACCGGCACTACCCCCTACCAGTCACCGACTGACATGGGCGTAAACATGGCGGGTAACTGCATTACCGACGACGCCGCCTGCCGCCACGCATCTGAGCAGGAAATTATTCGCCGCTACTTCAAGACCCTGGTGGATGAAGCTCGTGACGGCCTGGATTCTACTCAGTCTGACCGCGCCGCAGTAGTGCTGGCGAAGGCCGGCTTGAAGGCTGAAGACCGTGTGGTCATTGAACCTGCTCGTGCGCGTGAAGAAGAAACTTCGCTACCCGCTGCAGCAATCGAATTGCCCGATGGCAAGATTATTACCGGACGCACCACCGATCTTTTGGGTTGCTCCTCCGCTATGCTCTTGAACGCTTTGAAGCACCTGGCGGGTATTTCAGATGAAAGCCACCTGCTTTCCGTTGAATCTATTGAGCCTATTCAGAAGCTCAAGACCGTTCACTTGGGAAGCCAGAACCCCCGTTTGCATACTGACGAGGTTCTGATTGCTCTCTCAGTTTCTGCAGCGGCAAATGAAGAAGCCCAGCGTGCACTGGAGCAGCTCAAGAACCTGCGCGGTTGCGATGTTCATACCACCACTATCCTCGGTTCAGTTGATGAAGGTATCTTCCGCAACCTTGGTGTACTGGTGACTTCCGACCCGAAATTCCAGCGTAAATCGCTGTATCAGAAGCGGTAGTTTTTCCCGCAGGGGAGTTTGTATCAAAAAAGTCGGTTTGTACCAAGAATTTCGTGGTACAAACCGACTTTTTTGATACAAACTTTAAATTCCGACACCGATACCAAGTAATATTTCGCCGGCAAGTACCGCCCGCGCGTCGTGCTTTGTACAGTGGAAGAAACCACACATCCCTACAGAAAGTACCCCCCCCATGACGGCAGCTTTAGTATCACTTGTCTTACTTATTATTCTTGTTGCGCTTGCGCTGATCTTTCTGGTGAGTTGCATTTTGGTGGTGCCGCAATCGGACGTCTATGTCATCGAGAAGCTGGGTAAGTACAATCGCACGCTGTCTTCCGGTCTTCACTTCCGCTTGCCGTTTGTGGAGCGAGTTGCTTACAAGCAGACCTTGCGTATTCGCGAGCTAGACCTGCTGGTTGCCACCAAGACCCAGGACAACGTCTTCGTGCAGGTTCCGGTGAACGTGCAGTATTTTGTGAATGAGAATGAACAGGACGTCAAAAACGCCGTCTACAAACTGTCGAACCCTGAAAATCAGATGCGTTCTTACATCCAGCAGAACATTGTAGGTTCGCTCTCCAAACTTGACTTGGACGAAGCGTACGGTTCGCTCCACCAGGTGGGTCTGGCTCTGCAGGGCGAGCTGACCGAGAAAATTGGCGAGTATGGTTACGTCATCAAGGATACGAACGTCATCGACGTCGAGCCTGCGCCTGAGGTCAAAGATGCCATGAACCAGGTCAATGCTTCTGAGCGTAAGCGCCAGGCTCAAATTCTCACTGCCGAAGGTAATAAGCAGGCAGCGATTCTGGACGCCGAAGCTGAGCGTGACGCCCGCCGACTGCGCGGTGAAGGTATCGCGCAAGAGGGCGATGAGATTGCCAAGGGCATGAAGGAACGCATCGACAAGCTCAAGGACGCCGGGCTATCCGCTGAAGCGGCTGTAGAGTGGCTCAAATTCAACGACGGCATGGCGGTTTACTCTGCCCTCGCCTCCAGCAACAACGCCAAGGTTATTATGATGGACGGCAGCAATCTCAGCGGCCAAAACCGTTCCATGACCTCAGATGATATTACCCGCAGCATCATTCAGGCGGAGGAAGTGCAGTCCCACCGCTAAGTCTAGTTGCGTACTTCTACCAGGTAGCGATAGATAGTTGGTTCGGAAACTCCTAGTCTCTTAGCGGCTGCGGCGATTCCACCTTTGAGGAGGAAGAAGCCGGCGTCTTCAAGGTTGCGTACAGCCTCTACCCGCTCTTCGCGCTGCATACGCTCGGGAGAAACACCCTGTTCGGCAATCGTTTTATCTAGCATGGATTCCAAGAGATGCTGGACGTTCGATCCCAGTGATTCCACTACCTCTCCCTGAGCTTCATCTGTAGGCGAGAAGTCAGTGGAGGCATCCTCCACCATATTGCTTGTCTGAACCTTTGGGCTCGACATCTCCGCAATAGTTTGAGCAATCGAGGATTGCTGAATGAATGTTTGGATGTCACTGGGGAAGAAAGATTCGCTCTTCTCGTCTATGCCCGGATTCGGCGGAATAGCACCGGGTCCGGGATAGCCACCGAATGCCTGGGTTTTCTCCTGGGCGGTAGTCTCGGTGTTGCCAATCATCTTGCTTGTCAGGTTTCTTATCTGAATAAGGTCGCTGACGTCGACGTTGATGCAGAGCATTCCCCGCATCACGTTGTTTTCATCTCGTAGAAAGTAACTAGAGGAACGGCAGACGCGCCCCTCGGAGTTCACTGCTCGGTAACCTGTCATCATCGGTACATGGGTGGCATCACCCTGTTTCATAAACCATAGGGCGAAGTCCGTTACCGGCCCGCCAATCTGGCGGCCACTGATATGGCTGTTACTGATGGCGATAATAGATTTATCGGGGATATCTAAGTCGTGAAGAACAATTTCGACGTTTGGACCCATCGCCTGACCGAGAAAATCGACAAGCGGAATGTATTGATTGATGAATTCTGCATGCGTACGGGGTGAGGGGTCCATGCTCTTCCTTAGATACCTGATAGCAAGAGAAACCTTGCCTGCTGTTTCCTGATGTTGTCTATAAATTGATTTTTCATATAGCTGAGGGTGCCCGCCACAAAGTGTGTGGTTGGCACCCTCAGCTGCTACAAACATATGAATTTATATTTTTAGCCACATACCGGGGGTACGGGTAGCACCGTTGTTGCCAATCCGCCGAGGGAAGTCTCACGATACTTAGAGTTCATGTCTTTACCGGTTTGGTACATGGTGGCAATCACCTTATCGAGCGATACGGTGGGTGCACTTTCGCGTTCCATCGCCATGCTCGCAGCGTTAATAGCATCGAGTGAAGCTACACCGTTGCGTTCGATACATGGAATCTGTACGAGACCGCCTACGGGATCGCAGGTGAGGCCGAGCTTGTGTTCCATTGCGATTTCAGCTGCTACGCAAATCTGTTCGGGGGTGCCACCCTCAAGCTGAGCGAGACCAGCGGCTGCCATGGAGCATGCAACGCCTACTTCGCCCTGGCAACCAACTTCAGCGCCAGAGATAGAAGCGTTCATCTTGTACAGACCTGCTACGAGGTTACTTGCCATGATGTAATCGGCAAAAATTTTCTCAGTGACTGGTTCAACGAACTTGTCATAGTAGTGAATAACTGCCGGAACGATACCGCAAGCACCGTTGGTAGGAGCTGTTACTACGCGACCGATAGAAGCGTTTTCCTCGGAAACAGACATTGCAAAGAGGTTGACCCAGCTCATCATGGTAAGACCATTGTCGGTCTCCTGAGCTTCCAGGCGACGGCGCAACAGGCCAGCGCGACGAGGAAGAAGCAGGTTACCAGGAAGGGGGCCTTCGCGATGCGAACCGCGCTCTACGCCGTCCTTCATAACCTTCCAGATTTTATCTAGATGGGTTTTGATTTCTTCTTCGCTGTGTAGTGCAAGCTCATTAGCCCAAGCTAGCTCGGGGAAAGTGAGATTGTTTTCTGCACAAAGCTGCAAGAGCTCTTCGGCAGAGGAGAACTCGTAAGGAACTTTCGTACTAGATTCTCCGCGCTTTGCAAAGTTTTCCTGATCGACGATGAAGCCGCCACCGATGGAGTAATAGGTTTTATGCAGAAGCTCTTCGTCGCCGTTGAAAGCCACAATGCACATACCGTTTTCATGCATGGGCAGGTATTCGTCGAAGAAGTACATGCCGTCGTCGGCGGGGAAATCTACTTCGTGAGTACCGTTGAGCTTGATTTTTTCGGTATGGACGACGCTCGCGATGAACTTGTCGATGCCGTCAATATCTACGGTTTCAGGTTCTTCACCAGCAAGACCGAGCAGCACGGCTTTATCGGTGGAGTGGCCTTTTCCGGTGAGGGACAGCGAACCATAGAGTTTTACCTGCACATGGGTTGCTTGATCGAGTTTTCCCTCTTCAATGAGTTGGTCAACGAAGGCTTTGCCTGCCTTCATAGGGCCAAGGGTATGTGAGCTAGAAGGGCCAATGCCGATCTTGAACATATCAAAGATGCTGATATACATTTTTCTGTTCCTTGAAGTAAAACTTTTTATCTGTTGCAGAGACTGTTTTAGAAAGCCTGAACGATGGAGTAGATGATGGTTGCCAAAGCTACTAGACCCATAAAGAAGATGAAGTAGTTGGAAGCCTTACCCTTGTACTTCTGCAGTGCAGGAACGGTGTGGATAGCCCACATCGGCATGAGGAAGAGAAGGATAGCGATAGTAGGACCACAGAGAGTCTCGATCATGCCAAGAATTGAAGGGTTAGACCAAGCAACCAACCATGCGGTGATGAGCATGAAGATAAGGGTTCCGGTGGAGAGCTTCTTGCTGTGGGTAATGTTGCGCTTTCCGCCAGCGTTTGCACCCTTAATAACGAGGCCTTCAAAGCCTTCAGCAGCGCCGAGGTAGTGACCGAGGAAGGACTTAGCAACAGCAACCATAGCGATGATGGGAGCAGCCCAAGAGATGATGGGGTTATCGAAGTGGTTAGCCAAGTAGGAAAGGATAGTAACGTTCTGTTCCTTTGCCTGTGCCATATCTTCGGGGCTTAGAGCCAATGCGCAGGAGAAAACGAAGAACATAACGACGACAACCATGAGAGCTTCTGCGCGGCGCAAAATCTGACCGGTTTTGAAGTCTGCGAACTTGCCGTAAGCCTGACGGCGGTCAACGGCGAAGGAAGAAATCATAGGTGAGTGGTTGAAGGAGAAAACCATCACGGGAACCAGCAACATGAGGGTGACACCGAGGGTGTGACCGGATGCCTGGGTTGCAACGCTGAGGTCGAAAGTCTTGAAAAGTGCGCCGTTCCATTTGGGAATCAAGTAGATGCCGAGCAGAACGAGAACGGCAATGAAGGGGTAGACCAGGTAGGACATAACGCGAACGATGATGTCTTTGCCGAGGCTAACGATGAAGATGAGGCCACCAACCAAAATCAGTGCCATAAGCCAGCGAGGAAGCGGCGTCACACCGAGCTGGTGCTCCAGGAAGGAGTTGACGGTGTTGGTGATGGTTACCGAGTAGACCAGAAGAATGGGGTACACGGAGAGGAAGTAGAGGACGTTCATAACGGCGCCTGCGCCACGTCCGAAGTGCTCTGTAACGGTTTCGGTGAGGTCAGCATCTTCGCTGGAACCCGAAAGTACGAAACGAGTAAGGCCGCGGTGAGCCCAGTAGGTCATCGGGAAGGCAATAACTGCCAGGATGATGAGCGGGATAATGCCGCCAATACCAGCATTAATAGGTAGGAAGAGCACGCCGGCACCGATTGCGGTTCCGAAGAGGCTAAGAGTCCACAGGGTATCAGTCTTGTTCCATTTAGGAGCCTGAGATGAGTCGACGTTAGCTACGCCTGCGGAAGATGGGTGAGATTCTGGTGAAGATGCTGCAGCAACAGAACCCGATGCAGCTTGAGGGGTGTGTGACATGTTCTTTCTCCGAGTGCGTGAGAACGAGAGGATCTAAGAAGATGGGGCGGGTGCTCGAAGGCAGATTGAAAAATTTTTTCTCAGTTTTCTCATCCTTGAGGCGGCTGAGATAAATTTCTCTCAATATTATCGCTTGTCAGAGCGATTTTTGTTGAACAATCCCCGTTTTTCTCGGATCAACTATGTTGTTTGATATGTCTCACACTACTCTTAGAAAATTTTTTTATCAACACGATAATTATTTATTGATAAGGTCGTTTCGTCCTCATCTCGTCAATTTATCAAGGATGAGCTCTTGTAAGAGGATCTCGCACCTATTTGTTCAACAATCTCGTAGGTATCTGTAGTGCAATAAGCTCCATTGTGGACCAAAAGAGACTTAAATCTATGATATGAAACACATTTTCTGTAACGCGGGTCAACTCTAAAAATAGCTGATAAAGAATGAGGCGATGACCCAAAAAAGGGGAGGGGAAAACCCTTATCAGGGTCTTCCCTCCACCTCATTTCTCTGGAGGAGTGCGGCAGTTTCTCCTTAACTGTTTGACCAGAAATAAGAAGCCCTAATTTTCTACATCCATTTCTTGAAAGTCTTTCGACCCCGCTGCACGGTGCGATAAATCTTCAGGCCACGTGAAGCTACCACATACGGCGGGAAAGACCGAAGAGCCAGACCTACCCCCTTGCGTAGCGCGAATTTCGCACCCTTACCAAGACTGTTGCAACCTTCCTGGGCTAAATCGGCACTGCGCTGACCAGCTACCAAGCCGTGGTCTACTACTTTCTGCAAAGGAGTACGGGAATCACGGTTAAGGTGAGCAATGGCAGAGTTGAGAACGACAGCGAAAGAAGTCCACGCACCGTAGGGAGCAAGAGCTACCCCACGTTCAGGAGAAGACCGCCCCGCGCGTCGTGCAAGATCAATCGAACTAGCTGCTAGCGCAATCGACTCTCCTGCTGCCAACCACGGTCTGCGGGAGCGGAAGAAGAGTCCACTCCATGTTGCATTGAGAACCAAATTAGCCCCCAAGGCTACCGCGTAAGATTTAGCTTCTTTCGCGCCGTCCTGCTCACCGGCGCGCGCCTTTTCCTGCGCATCTGCAAGTACGAGGGAACTGATAGCAGCGATATCAGCGTAAAGAGCAGTCCACACAATGGGGAAAGCCAGGGCAGGAGGCTGCCAGCTTGGCTTCTTGAGATTCTTGTACCAACGATTTTCAGGATCGGTGAGTAAAGAACCAACTATTGCAGTAGCGACGACCGCTCCCATTGTGCCCCAGGCCGTGCGCGCCCATAAGCCTGTATCAACAGTGCGTAGAGCATGCTTGACGGCGTCTTCAAAGGAGGAGATGCCGCCCTTGGGTTCACCGGCAAGCTCGATGATATCTCGCTCTTTTACTACCGTATTATGTTCCAAGCTCTGAATAAGAGGCAAAGCCATCTTCTTATTCAAGGGAGTAATCAGAGAAATCCAGGTAGCTGCTAAGTTCTGCGTAATCACCGGGGCAATGAAGATAACGCGGGGAACCTTGAGAGCAATTTCGCTATAGCGGCGAATCATCTCAATATAAGGAACCGTCTCACGGGCACCAATATCGAAGGTGCGGTTGATATCGGCAGGAAAATCTGCTGCTTTGCGAAGGTAAAAGAGAGCATCTTTGATACCCACGGGAGTTACTTTGTTGCGCATCCAGCCAGGACCAACAATTCCGGGTAGACGCTCGGCGGTGTGACGAAGCATGGAGAAAGACTCCGAGCCATCACCAATCACAATTCCCGCTTGCAGGACGGCGGTGGGGATGCCCGAATTCAAGAGAATGTCGCCAACTTCTACGCGAGAAGCTAGATGTTCTGAGAGCTCACCGTTTTCTGGGTGAAGACCACTCAGATACACCACGCGTTCAATGCCGGCAGGTTTAGCTGACTCCACGAACTTTTCGACCATCTTTTTATCCTGTGCGCGGAAGTCAGAACCCTCGCTCATAGAATGCACTAGATACCATGCGACGTTCACGCCTGCACAGGCGCGGTCGAGAGCCTCTTTGTCTTCGAGGTCTCCCTCAATAACTTCTACCTGGCCGCTATGAGCAGTGGAGCCTTCTGGCACAATGTGCTTGCCCCAGGATTGATGTTCAGCTTTAGCGCGATCGCGTGAGAGCGCTTTAACTGCCCAGCCATTTTTGAGTAATTCGATAATGAGTTGGCCGCCGATGTAACCTGTTGAACCCGTTACAAGCGCTACTCTATCTTTCCGGTCTTTCACTAACATATCCTTAGGTTAAATAGATAAGTAAACTTAGAAAGACTTTAGCACTTTGATGACGCGCGATACATCCCTCTCCGAGGTTTCCAACCGGCCCGGTCCACAGCAAGTTCTGGGAGCTGTTCTCATACCAGCTCTTGCCGCCGCTATAGGTTTAGGGATTGCTTCGGCTGCCCCCGATGGTGGCCTCGTTTTCTACGTTGCTACCTTTGCGGTGGCTGCTGTTTACTTCATTACCTGGGCTCTTTGCCCGCGGTCTCATCCCGCTTTTCTAGCACAACGCGCTGGCAAGGATGCCCTTCGAGGTCTTGGTATTGGCATTGGTCTTTTGCTTATCTTTTTGGCAGGCGCATTTTTGGTGCGCTATATTCCTGTGCTGGCAGGGCCGGTGGATGCGCTTTTGGATAATGCGCGTTATGGTCTGCTGTGGGTAACAATTCTTACTACCGCCATCAACGGTGTGGGCGAAGAAGTCTTTTTTCGACGTATAGCCATGGATTATTTGCCAGGCACCTGGCGCACTCGCGCACTCATTAGCCTTGTGCTGTACATTGCTGTGACTGCTGCAATGGGCGTACCCCTGCTGGCACTTGCAGCAATCGCCGTGGGCGTGCCTGCCGCGCTTGAAGCTCGCCGTACAGGCTCCCTTGTCTCTGCTTGTGTTTTACACATTTCGTGGAGCCTGGGCATGTTGCTGATTTTGCCGCATCTTATTTAGGGATGTTGCGCAGAAGCGTATGACTGACAAAAATTTCGACGACGATCTCGAGTTTGACGAGCCGCTCGACCTCAACCCCTGGCAACTACATGACCCAAAGGGACTTTCGGGTCGCCCGCCAGCGGAACCGTCGCCGCCGGGAATTAGAAAGTTTCGTGCCGTGGTGGTGGGTGTTGTTGCGGTGAACGGACTTGGACTGTTTTTGGTGCCGCATCCGCAGGAAGATCTTTTTGCGAGCGTGATGGTCACGCTTATTCCGCTCGCGTTTTTGCTCGTGTCAACGCGCTGGATGGTTACATCTGTCAACCAGGTTGATCTCCCCACCGGTGTGCTCAGAAAACGGGGCTGGCAGAAGATGTACAACAAATTCAGGATTTACATTGTGGGCATAGCGTTGATGGCTGCGCTGATGCGGTTTGCTTTTGATGTGGCGGTGGTAGCACAGGCGGGTACATCGACCATATGGGGCAACATTATTTTCTGGTGCGTCGGTGCGACCATGTTAGTAGTGAACATGGTGATGCTTTTCCGGTTGCGCAAGGACGCGCTAAGGTACGCGCAATGGCTGAAGAAATAGAGGGTGTGAGGGTAGGGCGGGAGAAATTTGCCGTCATATAAATTGTGGGTGAGGTTGTAGCCTCGACGTAACTGAACAAAAAATCTAAGCTGCTGATAGTAGATTTTTATTCAGAAAGCAGTCTTGTGAAAAAACGGATTGATGTAGTCGGTGCAGTTTTACTCCAAAACGGTAAAGTCCTCTGTGCCCAGAGGGGTAAGAGTATGACACTCCCACTGTTGTGGGAATTTCCAGGCGGAAAAATTGAGCCAGGAGAAACGCCTCAAGAAGCTTTGAAACGGGAACTCGAAGAAGAGCTTCTCATCGGTGCTGAGATCGGCGATCAAGTTGAGTCCACTACCTTTGAATATGATTTTGGGATCGTCACCCTCACTACTTTCTACTGTGCCCTTACCACTGGTGAGCCTACCTTGACCGAACACGCACAAATTAGATGGTTAACTCCCGATAAGCTCTCTCAATTGGAATGGGCACCTGCCGATATCCCGGCTTTTAAAAAGATTCAAAAAGAGCTGAGCTAATCTATGAACTCTTCTTCCCCCATGACTGAGCTTTCAGCTGATACCAAATTTGGTTTTATAGATAGTACAGTCTCCTCTCAACGCGCTTATAACCCGATATTATTCTCCAACCAGAGCGAACTAACCATGCTCAGAGCAATACTAGGAGAACTGAGGCGCTCAAAGAGTTTCCAATTCTCCGTAGCCTTTATTAGTAGCTCTGGTCTTGCACTGCTCAAACAGGAGCTTTTAGATTTTCAGGGCCGGGGAACGATATATACCTCCACATATTTAGATTTCAATGACCCGGGTGTTTTTGAAGAACTTCTTACGTTAGAGAACATCGAAGTTCGCGTTCTCAATGATTCAATCGATGCTTTTCATAGCAAAGGTTATATTTTTCAGCATCATGCGGGTACCTCAACTGCGATTATCGGCAGCTCAAATCTTACGCGTGGGGCACTTCTTCGTAACGAAGAATGGAACCTTCGGTTTTCAGCGTTCCCCGACGGCGACGTCATCGCTCAACTAGAAGAAGCTATCGAGAGGCTGAAAAAGTTCTCGTCTGTTCTAACTCCTCAGTGGATTAGAGAATATGAGGGACGACGACGCCCCCAGGTGCATCCCACTGCTTTTGAAATTAACACCGAGCAAATAGTTCCTGTTGGAGAAATTACTCCCAATGCCATGCAAGCTGAAGCTCTTGAGCAAATCAAGAAGGTGCAGGATTCTGGTGAGAAACGAGCTCTTGTTATTTCTGCAACGGGCACTGGTAAGACAATTTTGGCTGCGTTGGCGGTTAGACAGTCGCGTCCTTCGAGAGTGTTATTTGTTGTGCACCGAGACCAGATTCTGAACAAAGCTACCCAAGAGTTCATAAAGGTTCTTGATGCTCCTGAGAATGAATTTGGAAAGTTTGTGGGCGCTCGCCGTGAAATTGACCGGAAGTATGTATTCGCCACAATTCAAACGATTTCTAAAGAGGAAACTCTTTGTAAAATTCCGAAGGATCACTTCGATCTGATCATCATAGATGAGGTTCATAAAGCTGGAGCAGATTCTTATCAAAGACTTATCGAGTATTTTGAGCCATATTTTCTGTTAGGTCTAACAGCGACTCCTGAACGTAGCGACTCTTTCAATATTTATGAGCTGTTTGACCATAATGTTCCTTATGAGATCCGGCTTCAGAGGGCATTAGAAGAGCAGATGCTTGTTCCTTTTAGCTACTACGGTGTGACGGACTTTGTTGATGCTGATGGAACAACAATTGATGAAACATCTCAGCTTTCCCGCCTTATTATGAGCTCTCGCGTGGACCATATCGTAAAAAATCTGGAGAAGTACGGGCACCTAAGAGATGCACGAGGCCTTATTTTTTGCAGTCGTAATGAGGAAGCTGCTGAGCTGTCTGCGGAACTTAATCAGCGTTCAGTGAATGGGAAGCAACTTCGTACGGTAGCTCTTTCAGGTGCAGCTCCTGCTGAGGAAAGAGAACTGCAAGTAAAAAGACTCGAAAGCGGTGAGGTCGATTATCTTCTCACCGTTGATATTTTCAATGAAGGTATTGATATCCCTGCTGTAAACCAAGTGGTTATGCTTCGAAATACTAATTCTTCGATTATTTTTACCCAGCAGTTAGGCCGAGGGCTAAGAAAAGCCAAGAACAAATCTCATCTGAGAGTTATTGATTTTATTGGTAATTACAAGAATAACTTTCTTATTCCTATCGCTCTTTTTGGAAACAAAAGCTTAGATAAAGAGTCAGTTCGTAAGAGCATGATAACTGCTCGGCAACAGGGCTCGGTTGCAGGCGTATCGAGTATTAGTTTCGACGAAATCGCACAAGAAAGAGTTCTTGAGGCTCTTGAAAAAGTCAAACTTAATAGTTTGGCAAGCCTGAAAGAATCTTTTAGAGAGTTAGAGTATCGGCTGGGCAGAATACCCTCCAGATATGATTTTGCTCGATTTGATACAGCCCGGCCGACTGCTTTCATAACTACAACGGGACAACGTCCGACCTATTGGGATTTTCTTAAGCAAATTAAGCGCGCAGAGGAAGAGCTAAGTCCATTAGAGCACGGTTATCTATGCTTGTTTGACCGAGAGCTGATGAATGGTAAACGTCCGCATGAACTTCTGCTGGTAAGAGATTTACTACAGAAAAATCATTTAACCGACGATGAAGTTATAAATCTTTTCGTTACGTATGGGGCGGTTTATAACAGTCAGATAATGGCTTCGGTTGAATCAATACTCACGCTACAATTCTTTACCGATGCAGAAAAGAAAATCTTCGATAATGAGCCGATTATTCTACGAACCGAAGATAAATTTAGTATTTCTCCAAAGTTTAAAGAAGCATACGAAAATAATCCTTATTTCAAGTCTCACATAGATGATTCCATTCAAACCGGTTTATATCTTAATGACCATTTGTATGCTCGTACTGGGGAGCTTCTGGTGGGAGAGAGGTACAGCCGTAAAGATGTGTGCCGCCTTTTGAACTGGCGTGCTAATCATCAATCCACAATGTATGGGTATAAACCTGACTTTGTGACGGGAACATGCCCGATATTTATTACCTACCATAAGTCTGAAGATATCGATGAAGCAATTAACTATCAGGATCATCTAGAAGACGAGCGCACAATGTTTTGGTACACAAAACATACTCGGACTTTGAAACATAAAGTGGAGAAGCAGATCGCTGAAGGGGCTCTGAAGCTTGATGTGTTCGTCAAGAAGGACGACGCCGAGGGTACAGATTTTGTCTATCTTGGACAGGCTGACCCCAGAGATGCTCATGAGACGAAGACGAGAACGAATGCAGATATCGTCAATATGCGGTTGGACTTTAAACACCCGCTCGAGCGCGGACTTTATGACTATTTGACTAAAGCTACTGATGAGCGAGTCTCTGCCGAGCGACTCTAAGGATTCTGAACTGTGGTCAATTTTTAGGCGTTTTGATGTTCAAAACGCCTAAAAATTGACCATAGTTGCGTGAGTTGTGCGTTGTCTTTCTCCGCGACGTCGTCCACGTTATTTTTTCTCGCGTGGCGGCATCTTTATTCCGCCCGAAATTATGAGGCCTTCGCCAGCGATGAGGGCAAAACCCACCAACGTTGTTACGAAGCGAGCAGACCCGGTGGCCTCAAAGTCTCCAAGGAGCGTGGTTCGCCAAACGAAAAAGGCAATCCCTAGCAGAATAGATAAAACCCCGAAAGCAATACTGAATATTTTGTACATGATTTCATTAAATCAGCGTATCCACACTAGTCAGCTATAAGTCTCATTATTTCTGGCGGGGTGGGTCCCCGCGGAAGAGGACTCCTGCTCGAGCCGAGAAGTTTATACCAGAAAACCGAAAACGGACCGTACGGCATGTGGTCCACTTTTATTAATCTGGTACAAAGTGGCGGAAGGTGAGTTTGTATCAAACTTTTTGCTGCGTACCAGACAAATCGTGGTGCAGGCGCAAAAGTTTGATACAAACTCGGGGGAGTAGGGGCTCCCTACTTCATCAACCCCAGCAACTCCTCATGCACCGCCGTCTCGCCGCACAGTTCGGGGTGGAACGATATTCCCAGAAGGTTGCCTTGGCGTGCACCCACGATTTCGCCGTTGTAGCGGGCGGTAACGTCCACGCCCTCACCTGCAGAAACGATGCGCGGCGCCCGGATAAACGCCGCCTTAACGGGGTGCGATTTGCTGGAAGGGCTCTTCCAATCGAGCACTGTTTCGGCAGAAGCAACCTGCGAGCCAAAGGCATTGCGGTCAACGGTCACGTTCAATAGTCCCAGGGACTGCTGACCGGGCGCAGGGTCAGTGATTTCGCGCGAGAGCATAATCAGCCCGGCGCACGTTCCAAGCGTGGGCAGTCCTCCAGAAATAGCATCGATAAGTGCATCGCGCAGTCCCAAAATGCGCGTCAAACGATCAATCGTGGAGGACTCTCCGCCGGGAAGAACCAGCGCATCTAAGCCTTCCAGATGAGAAGCCTTTTTCACGAGCACCACATCGGCGCCTAAAGAACATAACAGTTCAGCGTGTTCGGAAACCCCGCCCTGAAGTGCGAGAACGCCCACGGTCTTGCCGGCGCCGGAAAGTTTGCTCATATGAAAGACCTTCAATGCAGGAAAATGTGTAATTACAAGATTTCTTGGGTAGTTTTAGGCGTTGCGGAGTGCCTCCTCCGACAGCCCGGCGCAGCTAGAGGCAAGCTGGCTGGGGCTGGCATGAATCGCCTTTGCGAGCGCTAGCGAGGCAGGCGAGAAGGATAGCTTGCCGATGCTGCGCCGGGCTGGAGGAGCACTCCCTCGCTGACCTATTTCCCATAGCCCTCGCTAGGAGTTCGCTTCGCTCACAGTTTCTTACTGCTCGCCGCTTCGCTATGCTCGCAGGTAAATTCCGCTCTTTGCGTGCTCGCTAGCTCGCACCCGCGAAATTTACCAACCACGCTCAGCAAGGCGGTGCGGCGCGGGCAGGTCAGCTACGTTGATGCCGACCATTGCTTCGCCCAGGCCGCGGGACGCATCGGCAACTGCGAGGGCGTCGTCGTACTGTGCGGTTGCCTTCACGATTGCTTTGGCGCGTGCTTCGGGGTTTCCGGACTTAAAGATGCCGGAGCCTACGAACACGCCGTCAGCACCCAGCTGCATCATCATTGCCGCATCGGCAGGGGTTGCCACACCGCCAGCAGTAAAGAGAACCACGGGAAGTTTGCCGGTACGAGCAACCTCAAGAACGATATCGTAAGGAGCCGCAAGCTCCTTAGCCTTCACATAGAGCAGATCGGGTGAGACCGCGTAAAGTGCCTGAAGCTCAGCAATCTGTGACTTGATAGTGCGAATATGCTTGGTAGCTTCGGAAACGTCGCCGGTGCCGGCTTCACCCTTGGAGCGAATCATAGCGGCACCTTCGGCGATGCGGCGTAGTGCTTCGCCGAGATTGGTTGCACCGCAAACGAAAGGAACTTTGAAGTTCTGCTTATCGATGTGGTTGACGTAGTCAGCGGGGGATAGCACCTCTGATTCGTCGATGTAGTCGACTTTGAGCGCTTCGAGAATCTGCGCTTCAACAAAGTGGCCGATGCGTGCCTTTGCCATCACGGGAATGGAAACGGCGTCGATGATGCCTTCAATCATGTCTGGGTCGGACATGCGTGCCACGCCGCCCTGCGCGCGAATATCTGCGGGAACTCGTTCGAGTGCCATGACGGCTACTGCGCCGGCGTCCTCGGCAATTTTTGCCTGTTCTGGGGTGACGACGTCCATGATGACGCCGCCCTTGAGCATGTCTGCCAAGCCGCGCTTGACGAGGGGGGATCCGGTTACTTCGTTGTTATTTTCAGTCATACCACCACAGTGCCGCTAAAAATTGGTCTAATAAAGAGCCAAAAAGCAATAAAAATTTTAGACCATCCGAGAGTGAACATCAGAAAAGACGACGACGCCCCGCCCGCCCTCGCGGTAGGTTGAGGATATGGCTCGCTCATCCACCTCGGCAGAACTGCCGCTCCAGATCAACAAAAATTCAACCGCTTCTCTGCCTTCTCAGATTGCGGAACAAATTCGCGCGCTCATTGTTAGCCAAACGTTAGCTGGAGGAGACTCCCTGCCCGCCACGCGCACGCTGGCGGCGCGGTTAGGGGTTTCGCGCGGTTCGGTGGTCGCTGCATATGAGCAGTTAGCGGGTGAAGGCTACGTTTCTACGGGAAAAGGCGGCACCACGGTGAGTGTGGCGTTTGATTCCTCCGCACCACCCCGACCCACGAGCCCCACAATGCCGGAACCGTCTCCTAGTCCGCGTGTCCGTCCCATTCCCAAAACTATGCCAACGAGACAGTTCATTGACCTACGACCGGGCATTCCCGACACCTCACAGCTGGCTACCTCGGCATGGCGATCAGCGTGGCGCCGCACGGCGGCTCACCCCAGTCCAACCCACCCGGCGGCTGGTTCCCTCGAACTTCAATATCAGCTTGCCGAGCACCTGCGGCTCATGCGGTCGGTAGTGCGCGAGCCTGCCTCGATTATGGTAACTGCCGGTGCTCGTGACGCTTTTCGTCTGGTGCTGTCTGCCCTGCGACGGGAAATTCATGACCGTCCGCTGCGCATTGCCGTGGAGAACCCCGGCTACCCTTCGTTACATCGAATTCCTGCGGCCTTTGACCATGAAATTATGCCGATTCCTGTAGATAATCACGGTCTGAATCCTGCCTATTTACCAGCAGAAAATCGCCCTGACCTCGTACTGGTTGCCCCCAGCCACCAGTACCCCCTGGGAGCCTCGATGCCTGTGGCGCGCCGTCTGGAACTGCTGAACTGGGCCGCAGAAAATGACGCCTTCATTGTGGAAGACGACTATGATTCGGAACTGCGCTACGTGGGCGATCCCCTCCCTGCCCTTGCAGCTCTTGCCCGCGATGCCGGCGAAAGTGCCGCTGCGCTCGACCGCGTCATTACCCTCGGGTCGTTCGCTAAAACTATTAGCCCCGGGCTGGGGCTGGGATTCATGATTGCGCCCAATACGTTGACCGATTCGCTGTGGGAACTGCGGGAAGATTTAGGCTCACCCGTCTCTGCCATGGTGCAGGACGCGATGGCTGAGTTTATGCGCGATGGCGGGGTGCGCCGGCACATCGGGCGGATGCGAAGGCTCTATAAGGGACGCCGCAATCTGCTCCTGGACACGTTATCAACCGGGGATATGCCCGCCTGGGTGCAGGTGCTCCCCATGGATGGTGGTTTGCATGTGGTGCTGGAGTTCTCTGGCGATTATGCAACCGAGGCAGACGAGCGCGCAGTGTTAGAAATTCTGGAGGAGTCAGGTGTGAAAGCGGCCGCGCTGGGAGACTACTGGTCCCATGCAGGAATCAGTGAAAAAGAACGAGCGTTCGGTATTGTGGTGGGGTTTGGCGCCGCCAGCGACCGGGCGCTCCAGCGCGGGCTCCTGCTGCTGATTTCGGCGCTTAAACGCAGGAGCTGAACCTCGCGGGGAGGTTCAGCTCCTGAGAGATTCATTTATTGCTAGGCAATGCTGCGTTGGGCATAAGAGCCAACTAGCTTATGCCGAATGACGACGTCCCCACAGCAGTGCCGCGCCGCCGACTAGCAGTAGCAGACCGGCACCGGAGAGAACTGCAATGCTGGTTGCGCCGGTGTGGGCAAGCGCGGGGGCGGGAGCCGGCGCGGGAGTTGCAACAGCAGGAGCTGTCTGGGTATGCGCAGGAGCTGGTGCGGCAGGGGTTTCAGCTACGGGAGCTGCCGGCTGAGCAGGCGCAGGAGCCTCATGATCTACAGGCGCTGCAGGTTGCTCAGTT
>NZ_LXTU01000029.1:0-7799 GCF_001683935.1 Rothia sp. ND6WE1A
ATTTTGGCGATTGGTCTGCGCTCGGGTGCTTCGGTGGCAGTAAAGGCTTTAGACGGTTCTTCGCGGGCAACTTCGCTGGTGGCTGTGCGACTTTTGGAAGCGTGCGGTTATATTTCTGCCGCCCTTGCCGATGAGTGCGTTGATGCGGTCGTCAGACCCATTTTCGGTGGCGGTGAGCCCGTCGGTTCGATTGAGCTAGGCTTGGCAGTTGAAGAGTTGAAGGAGTCTCTGGGAGCTGATTCCTAATGGCGATTCGGCGCAGAATTTCTGAGGACGACGGTGCAGCAGCAATTTCTGCGGTTCGTGCAGCGCTTTCCTCAGATTCACCGGAAGCTTCTTTTCAGGCACTCTCGCGCAACCAGCGCGCCACTGCGGTGCGCTATCTTTTGGAGGAGTTAGCCACCCTCTCCCCCGGTAACTCGGTGGAAGTCCGAGTGCCGCCCTTCGGCGTCACACAGTGTATTGCCGGTCCGCGACATACACGCGGAACCCCACCAAATGTGGTGGAAATCGACGCTTTCACCTGGTGTTCGGTTGCGTTGGGCGTATCTACGTGGGAAGAGAACGCCACTAAGATTTCCGCTTCAGGGTTACGTTCGGATTTATCAGATCGGATGCCGATTCTTTAAGACGCACGGCGCCCAGCCGTCGCTACCTATGCCACCTTCGAGAACACACCATTTGCCCACCAACACAGCTAAGAACCGTGTGCTGTGGGCATATGGTGTGCTTTCGATTTCGGGCACAAACCCCTGGCCAGTCTCATACGGTAACGTTAAGACCCATGAGCACCGAGCAAAATACCAGCCCCACCTCGCGCACAACACACCAGGACGATCACAGCGATCAGATTGTAAGTGTCCGTCGTGCCCCGTCTATCCCGGCATTCGCCATTACAGGTGGGGTTATCGGTCTAATTGTGGCAACTCTGCTTACCTTCATCTTCACCCCCCCTGAGATGCTAACCCTGGACTATTCTCGTTCAGCTGTATTCGGCGTCCTGGCAGTAGTTATCGGGGCAATTGGCGCGACCGTCGGCATCATCATTGCTCTGATTCTCGACCGTCGTTCGGCAAAAAATCCGGAAACTCTACGTGCCGTTGAAACATCTGACCAATAAGACCACACCTCACGTCTCAATATTTCTCCACTCAACCAGTGCTATCGGTTACACTGGTTAGCGTCTGAGCAAACAGAAATACACCAATTTCTAAGAGCTTCTACCGCATCTCCAACCTCGAAAAGATGGCATTCATTGGTTCGTCCTGACGGAAAACTCACACACGATCTCGATCCAATCGACCACGGCCCCAAAGACGAATGTGGTGTCTTTGGCGTTTGGGCACCGGGCGAAGACGTCGCAAAACTGACCTACTACGGTCTCTACGCTCTGCAGCACCGAGGCCAAGAATCCGCTGGTATTGCAACCAGCGATGGCAACCGCATTAGCGTGTACAAAGATATGGGTCTCGTTTCCCAGGTTTTTGATGAATCAACGCTCGCTCCGATGAAAGGGCATATGGCGGTTGGTCACTGCCGTTACTCCACCACCGGTGCTTCCCACTGGGCTAATGCGCAGCCTACTCTGGGCGATATTCCTTATGGCACGCTGGCGCTTGCGCACAACGGCAACATCACTAACTCTGCTGAACTCTACGACCGTCTGCTAGAGCGCAACGGCGGCGACGCTCCGTTGCGTGGCGAGCTGGCGCAGGGCAACACTACCGACACCGCCTTGGTAACGGCACTTCTTGATAACAGCGATTTTGGTTCGCTCGAAGACGCCGTCCTCGATTTACTCCCCTCGCTTCAGGGCGCTTTCTGCCTAACGTTTATGGACGAGCACACCCTCTACGCCGCACGCGATCCGCAAGGGGTTCGACCGCTGGTTCTCGGCCGTCTTGAACGCGGCTGGGTAGTGGCATCTGAAACTGCTGCGCTGGACATTGTGGGCGCATCGTTCGTCCGCGAAGTTGAACCGGGTGAAATGATTATCATCGACCGCGAAGGTGGTCTCCGCTCACGCCGCTTTGCCGAAGCAAAGCCTGCCGGGTGCGTCTTCGAATACGTGTACTTGGCTCGCCCTGATACCACCATCAACGGACGCTCGGTCTATGAGTCTCGTGTGGAAATGGGTCGCCAGCTCGCCCGCGAACACCAAGTTGAGGCTGACCTTGTGATGCCTACCCCTGAATCCGGTGTGCCTGCAGCGATTGGCTACGCCGAAGAATCAGGTATTCCGTTTGGTAACGGTTTGGTGAAGAATGCCTACGTGGGGCGAACCTTTATTCAGCCCTCGCAGACCATCCGCCAGCTCGGCATCCGGCTCAAACTCAATCCGCTCAAATCAGTGGTCGAAGGCAAGCGTCTCATCGTCATTGACGATTCGATCGTTCGCGGCAACACCCAGCGCGCCCTGGTCCGCATGCTGCGCGAAGCCGGCGCTGCCGAAGTGCACGTTCGTATTTCATCGCCGCCCGTTAAGTGGCCTTGCTTCTACGGCATCGACTTTGCGTCCCGCTCCGAGCTCATTGCAAATGGGCTGGCAGTGGAAGAGATTTGCAATTCGCTCGGCGCTGATTCGCTGGGTTACATCTCTGAAGAGGGCATGATTGCCTCCACCAAGCAGGAACGCAAAAATCTGTGCACCGCATGCTTCACCGGCAACTACCCTATTCCGATTCCCGAGCGAATCGGCAAGAATCTCTTTGACACCAAGGACGGCTCTGCGGGCCCGCTTTCTAGCTCCATTGCCGAGGTGACCGTTGAGCGCCCCGTCGCGCACAAGCCCGAACATGCCCACGCGGTTTCGGTAGAGACCCGCCCCGGCACCGAAGAGCTGGAAAATAAGTTAGCTACCGAGCCTAACACCGCCGGTTCCTGCGAGCCCGGCCCCGATTCTGATTTAGAGAACCTCGTTCTGCCCGAAGATAAAGAACCCGCAGATCAAGCAACCACTGAGAAGGACAACTCATGAGTGAAACCCCCAACCCAGTAACTTACGCCTCCGCAGGTGTGGACGTCGAAGCCGGCGACCGCGCGGTCGAACTCATGAAAGACGCCGTCAAAGCAACTCACGGCCCCGGAGTTGTGGGCGGAGTAGGTGGCTTTGCCGGTCTCTTCGATCTCTCTGTTCTCAAGGATTTCAAGAAGCCTTACTTGGCGACCTCTACTGACGGCGTCGGCACCAAAGTTGCTATTGCGCAGGCACTCGATATTCACCACACCATCGGTCAAGACCTGGTGGGTATGGTGGTCGATGACATCGTAGTTACCGGTGCTCGCCCTCTCTTTATGACCGACTACATCGCTACCGGCAAGGTAGTTCCCGAACGCGTCGCTGATATTGTGCGCGGTGTTGCAGAGGGTTGTTCGCTCGCTGGAACCGCTTTGGTAGGTGGCGAAACAGCCGAGCACCCCGGTCTTTTGGCGGAGAACGAATACGACGTCGCAGGTGCGGCAACCGGCATTGTTGAAGCCGACGAGTTACTCGGCCCAGATCGCGTTCGTGAGGGAGATGTTCTCATCGCGATGGCATCTTCAGGCATCCATTCCAACGGCTATTCGCTGGTGCGCAAGGTAATCAACGTGGCAGGCTGGGGGTTGGAGCGTCAGGTAGACGAGCTCGGTCGCACCTTGGGTGAAGAACTGTTAGAGCCAACCCGTATTTACACCGCAGACTGCCTTGATTTGATGGAGGCTTTCCCCGTCAACGGTGAAGATGGTCAGACCGGGTCCGGTATTCGTGGATTCTCCCACGTAACCGGTGGCGGATTGGCGGCTAACCTGGCGCGCGTCCTCCCGGTAGGAACTGTTGGTTTGGTTGATCGTTCCACGTGGGAAATTCCCGCGATTTTCCGTCTCGTCGAAGAGCTCGGCGGGGTGCCCCAAGCTGATTTGGAACGCACGCTGAACCTGGGTGTAGGCATGATTGCCGTGGTTGATTCTTCAGTTGCCGATGCCGCTGTTGCGCGCCTGAATGACCGAGGGCTTTCCTCGTGGATTCTAGGTACCGTGCAAAAGGACGACGGTTCGTACTCCTCGAACTCTGATTATGTTCAGGGCGCTAAGGGTGTGGACGGCGGCGCGGCGGTTCTGCTGAACCAGTACCGCTAGGATTTTACGTTCCAACCGGTTCCCTCCCGTTGAGGTGTAAGAAAGGGTCAACTTTTCGTGAAAAAGTTGACCCTTTCTTGTACCTCAACGCTTTAGAGGCGGAGAGGCAAGATCGGGTTTCGGCGCCCGCCCTGGCCCCGACCCATTACTGCTAGCTAAAGTGACGTTCTGCGCTCCATTTTTGCGCCCCAGAACGCCACTTTGACTGTACCTAGCTAACTTTCGCCCAAGCCTAACCCACTAACTCGCGACGTCGACGCGCGGGCGGCAGCTCCCCCTGCGAGGCTGCGACCGGGGCGCGGATAGCAAAAGATGCATCCGGTCGTAAAGTTTCCAGTGCTGTCTCACGCTCGCCAAAAACCCATCGCTTCTGCGCCGCGAAACTCAGGGGAACCAGGGTAGCTTCAACCAGCACCTTGGCAACAATGAGTGGCAGACCAGTCCAGGTGAAAAGTTCTATCAGTCCAGCGTTGGTGGCAAGAATGCCCGCTGCCAGCACACCGTAGCGCACCAGGGACGTGCGGGTGGCAGGTGCCGCGCCACCGTCGTGCAAAATGACTCGGTTCAAGGCAAAGTTGCACAGAGCAGATACCAAACGCGCACAGATTACCGCTGGAACCACGTGCATTCCCAACGCTACGAAACTCAACAAAGCGACCGTATCGATAGCGAATCCAGCCAGTGAGGTAGCCAAGAACCCCAGCAGGGGAGCATAGATTTTTAAGGAATCGCGTACCGGCCGGAAATGGCTGGTGGGATTACCGGGCTCGTAAACTTTTGTAATCGCCACCTGCTCAATCAGCATGTCGGTGCGAGTGGCTCGCAGCAGCATGGTGAATTCATAGTCGTAGCGGTTTCCCGGAATCATATCGAGCCAGGGCAGCAGCTCGGGGGTAAAACCGCGCAAACCGGTCTGTGTATCAATTACTTTTTGCCCGGTAGCGAGTCTAAAGAATGCAACCGAAATGGCGTTGCCCCATCGAGAGCGCAAGGGCGCTCGGGCAGGCTCAGGTGCCAGTGGATCATCTACCGTGCGCACACCCAACACCATTGCTGAGAGACCCTGTTGAGCGCGTAACTCTGTTGCCACGCCCACCGCAAGGATGTCGGCGGCCAGGTGCTGGCCATCGGCATCGGCGGTAATGACGCACTGCCCCGCCCGGTTTTCCCGACACCAGATGAACCCCGCGCGCAGCGCCGCGCCTTTGCCGCTGTTTTCTGCCAGGGTAAGGATGCGAACCCGGTAGCTGAGGGCTTCGGCCACGCGGAAGATGGGGCTATATTTTTCGCCTGAGCCGTCGTCCACAATGAGTATCTCAATCCGCGACTGACTTGAGGAAACGCGAGAAATGAGTTTCTTGCACAGCTCGACGAGCGATTCGTCAGGGCGATAAGCAGGAATCAGGATAATCATGATGCCGCTCCTGCAATATAGAGAATGTCGCTGGTTCCGCGTTCTTCGCCCTTGCCCAGTGGATTATTGACGAGCGAGCCGTTGAAGAGCATATCGGTGGAGCCACCACCGTCGATGTTGTAAGCGGTGGTACAGCCGAGATCGATGAACATTTGGGCAAATTCGGTCATGGTGACGCCGCGGGAGTAACCTTCGGAACGCCCGTCTACTGCAAGAACCATCAGGTGGTTATCGCCGATGACGCCGATGCCCGTGCGAGGCTGCTCTCCCTGAATCGAGTGGTTGCCGAAGTTTGTATCCACTTCATAATCTTCGATACCGCTGGCAACTGCGCCGTCGCTTATCAGAGAGGGACCGAAGGAAAGAGTGTTCCAGACTCCTGCATCGACCAGGGTTTGAGCGTTTGTGGTGGTTTCGTCGTAGACCTTGACCGAGCCGTCGCGGTAGAAAGCGAGACCTTCGCGAGCGCTGGCGTCACGGTATACGACGCCGTTGCGGATGACGATTCCCGTTTCGCGGAAGCCGTAGTAGTCGCCGTTGATTGCCCAGATTGCATTGTGTTCGGCGGCGATGGCGGTGGGTACGTCGATGATGTTCAAACCGAATTCGTTGTTGGCGAAAGCCGATTTGAGAAGGGTGGCATCGTCGAGTTTGATTTCGGCGGAGAATGCGGTGACGGTATCGTTACCTGAGCCGTTGACGATTTTGTTGATGGCTATGGAACCGTTATCTGCGGTAAGTCCGCTGTCTGTCACCGAGACGTTGGTGAGCTCGGTTGTTGCAGCTTTGGTGCTCCCTGAGGATGCCGTTGCGGCGGCTTCGTAGGCGGCGACGTCGGAGATTTCGGTGTGTTCGGCGAGGTAGCGGTTGTATGCCCAGCCACCACCCAGGCCTGCTGCGGCAAGTGCGCCGACTCCTCCGAAGAGGGCTGTGCGGCGGGTGGTTTTTTTCTGCCAGAAACCGCGGTTTTGGTCGACGGCGGTGGAGCCAGTGGCTGGTTGTTGCTGGGTAAGGGGTTCAGTGGGGTGCTGTTCGGTCTTTGTCATGGTTTAAGCATGTGGTGCGTTCCCATGTGCAGGATTTGCCAAACCTATGCCTCTCCTGTGAAACACGGAAGCCTACTCTCAAGTGAGGAACACTCCCAGTTCGGCGCGGCGTCGGCAAAAGCACCTGAGCTAAATTTTGTTAAACAAAACAGCCCCGGCGCGTTGCCGAGGCTGTCTTGTGATGTGCTGATTGCCTACTATCCGGTTTCCCGGTTAGCGGCGGCGATCGGCGTAGTCGTCAGTGTACTTGTCTGCGTACGCTGAGTAGTCATCTTCGTCGTCATAGGTTGACGCCGGAGCTGCACTTGATGAATTTTTTTTGGCACTACTGAGCTCACGTTCAAGCGCAGTGTAGTCGGTCTCGGGGCTGTAGTACTTCATTTCCCGAGCCTGCCGTGTTGCTTTAGCCTTTTGACGGCCGCGCCCCATGGCGTGACCCCCTTTATCCGTCGGGTCCGCATTTGGCTACCGTGCAGGCGCACTTAAGCCACCGGAATGCTTACAGTTTTCTTTTCTTAAGCGTACATGTTTTTAGCGTTATATGCAGATTGATATCCCGCTGGGCGAAAATTCACCTGAAGTTTTTTTGAGGCTGACCCCGAAAAATGCAGAGAATCTACACTTTTCGGTGCCAATTTATCTTTTGTAGTTACTTCAGCATGTGTTGTAAAGAACCTTAGTTATTCCAATATTCAATACATTCGTGAATTACTGAGCCGTAACGGTGCCAGCATCTTCACCATTGACCTGCAAGGTATAAGTTTCACCCGAGGTAATTCCTTCCGCAGAGGCGAAGAAAAGTTCAGTTCCCTTATCGGTAACCGTGTAGGTTGCCACGGTCTTGCCTGAAGAATCCACCACGGTCACGGTGTCACCTTCTGAAGTGCTCAAATCGGTTGATTTGATATATCCCTGGTCGTCCGCGGCGGGCGCCACGAACATATCCGAGGTTCCACCAGCCAGAAGTGTTCCGCCCGTTAGAGTAAAGTCCCCGGCGGTATCAAAGACGCCATTGCCGCCTCGTGAGGGACCGTTGACAGTCAGAGTACCTCCGCTCATGGTGGCAGTACCGTTAGAGTCGAAGCCATCGCCTTCAGCAGTCACATTGATGGTGCCGCCGGTAACAGTAATGCTGGCGTCTTCAACGGTGTCCATGCCACCGCCACCACCCATGTCACCTGAAGGCATCTGTCCCTGCTGCTGATCGGTAGTACTTGAATCGG
>NZ_LXTU01000045.1:0-569 GCF_001683935.1 Rothia sp. ND6WE1A
GTGTTTGCGGTGGTTCGGGGGTTGGTGTTTTATGCGGCTGGGAGGACTTTTGAATAAGCCTCAAGTTACCGAAGACACCAAAGAGCGTAACGCGAAGTGCAATGATATCGAGCTTGTTCACTTGAAGGAATATGCAATGATGGCTCCCTTCTTCAATGGTCCCGATATTATGGTTGTCAAGAATGGCTTGGCAAACTTTGGTCCTTCACTCTTTGACACCACTGACTGGTCATTGATCGGTTGGGTGAAATAGCCATTTTGCTCTCTAGGGTATTTTCCTGGAAATTTTAGGCGCGCGGTCTTTGTGGCCGCGCGTCTTGTTATACCTAAGGGCTGGCGTTTTGAGAATATTGAGGCTTATTCAAAAGTAGGAACACACCCACACCCCACCAACTAGACAACGGCCCCACCAGCGGCAAAAATAAGAGGATTAAATCACTACAAATAACCTCAAGCCATACCGGAAGAACCGTTGCTCCACCAGCGTACAACAGGGCTCACACCTCAGCAATTCACCACGCTACTGACAGCCCTCACCTCTCATATCACCTGGGCAAAACCAGGCGGAA
>NZ_LXTU01000058.1:0-4350 GCF_001683935.1 Rothia sp. ND6WE1A
TTCCCGCCGCTGAGTAACTCAGCGGCGGGAATATTTGTTCTCTAGCGGTAGAGATCAAATTCGAAGTCGTAGCGGTCGGCGCGGTAGACTGCCACAGTGCTTTCGATGGGTTTGCCCCGGTTCGTATAGCCGATGCGGTCGATGCGTAGACCGGCAGTATGAAGGGGGACGGACAGTGCTGCTGACTCTTCATAGTCCAGGCTCACCGCAGAAACCTTTTCTTTAACCCGTTCTATGCGGTAGCCATTCTGTGCGAGTTGCCGTTCTAAGGGCACATTCAATTCTGGAGTGGAGTTTTTAAAGACTTCGCTGAGAAATCTCGCTTTTTCAAAGCACATGGGGTCCCCGTTGGCACGACGTAGCCGAACGGCTTCGATGATGGGCGTTCCGGCGGTAACACCTAGAAGATTGGCTAGGGAATCGTTGGCTTCTAGGTGTTTGAAACCCATGGTGATGGTGGAGGGAGTAAAGCCGCGCGCCACCATATCGTCTGTGTAGGAGACCAAATGGGGTTCTTTGATGCGGCGATTTTCCTCTGCCACATAAGATCCTGAGCCCTGCACGTTGTACACCAGACCCTGGCGCTGAAGTGATGAAATAGCTCGACGCACGGTATCGCGGCTTACTCCAAAATACTCTTGGAGTTCGCGTTCGGTGGGTAGGGGGGTATGCGCGGGAGCATCTTTGACAAAGGAAGTACTGAGAAAGCTAGCTAGACGATGGTACTTTGGGGAAGAACCTTCGGGTAGGCGGGCTCCTGAAAATGAACGGGAGACAGATGAGCTTTCAGCGGATTTAGGGGGATTTACGCTGGTCATACCTTACATCCTAACTGGATGTCAGTGAGCTTTAATCTATTTGGCATAATAGAGTTTATGCAATCCTCCGGTACTTCACATTCTTCCACTTCTACTACTGAGCAGAACCGCTTCAAAGCAATTCTCGGTGCCTGCATTGGCGGCGCTGTCTTGCTGATTCTTTTTATCTTCGCGATTATTCAGGCGAAGAATGAGGAGTCTGTTCTGGGATGGATCATTGCCGGTATTCTCTTGGCATGGCTCGGCGTGGCTGCCTACCTCGCCTGGGGCGTCATGAAACAGGCGAAGGCCTCGCAGAAGAGTTTTGATGAGGCGAGCGTCATTCGTCGAAATGAAGAAAATGCGCTGCTGGACGACAAACTTGCCCACAGCTTTAAAATCGTATTGGTGCAGTCGAACGTCATCAAAGAACAGTTAGCAGCGAACGCTTCAGAATCTGAAGCAATGATTGAGCGCGCACTGGATACTATTGATACAACTGCTAGTAATGGTATGAGCATGATCAAAGACGCTAAGGGAGATTCATAATGTCGGCTGAAGCAAAGTCTGATTCGTTTGACCGTTCAGTTATCCCCAATGCCGCTCATGGTGCGCCCCGTGCTTTTTCAGGTGCTCAGCCTTCGGCAGATTCTATGCATTTGGGTAACTATATTGGTGCGCTCAATAACTGGGTAGGCATGCAGCAGGACTTTGAGTGCCTGTATTTCATACCCGATATGCATGCTATTACCGTGCCGCAGGATCCAGCGCTGTTGCATGAGCGTACTCGTAAGACAGCAGCTCAGTACATTGCATGCGGTATTAACCCTGAGAAGACTCCGCTTTTTGTGCAGTCGCATGTTCCAGAGCATGCTCAGTTAGCCTGGGTTTTGAACTGTCTGACGGGTTTTGGCGAGGCGTCGCGTATGACTCAGTTCAAAGACAAATCAGCTAAGCAGGGTTCAGAAAATGCCAGTGTAGGTTTGTTTACCTACCCCGTACTGATGGCTGCTGACATCTTGCTATACCAGGCGGACGTCGTTCCTGTCGGTGAGGACCAGCGCCAGCACTTGGAGCTCACCCGTAACCTCGCTCAGCGATTTAACTCCCGCTATGGTGATACTTTCATCGTGCCTGAGCCCCTAATTTTGAAGGAGACTGCAAAGATTTACGATTTGCAGAACCCTACCTCAAAGATGTCAAAATCGGCACAGAACGAGAAGGGCATCATTTGGTTACTAGATGAGCCCAAAAAGACAGCTAAGAAGATTAAATCAGCGGTGACCGACGACGGCAGCGAGATCGCTTTTGACCGTGAGGCAAAGCCCGGAGTCTCCAACTTGCTCTCTATTTATTCGGCGGTATCTCAGCGCCCGGTGAATGAAATTGTTGAAGAATACCAGGGTAAAATGTACGGGCATCTGAAGGTTGACCTTGCTGAACTGGTTTCCGAGACGATGGAACCAATTCGCGCTCGTGCGTTGGAATTGCTCGATGACCCTGCAGAGCTTGACCGTCTGCTGGCGGTGGGTGCTTTGAAGGCGCGTGAAGTAGCTGCTGTGACTGTCGAGAACGTATACAAAAATATTGGTTTCATGCCGCAGGCTAGCCTGTAGTAGCCATCCGTTATTGAGGGAATGAAAGATGACGAACTCGCCCACTCTAGAGCAGGGAGAACATTACCTCAGCGTTGTCGCTGCGGTTCCTCCTGCTCTGAGCGAGCGAATTTTGGGGTGGCAAGTTAAACACGCGGCATCAGAACCCCGTTATCCCAGCCATATCACGGTGCACATTGCTCCGGTGAAGGATGGGCTTCACCTTTCGGATACTTTTATGCGCGAGGTGCGCTCATTTGTACCTTTCCCTATTGGACTGGGGGAGCCTGAAACTTTTGCGCCTCAGACTCCCGTGAGCTATTTACCTGTGCAACATGGTGATGCCAGCATTCATAGTTTGCGTGCCCTGTGTATCGACCATCTCGGACAGAGCGCCTCACCTTTTGAGTTTGTTCCCCATTTGACCATCGCGCACCAATGTCCAACAGATTTGCTCCAGGCTTCATTGGAAGATTTTGCTGATCTGCCCGAGGAATTACGCTCGTTTGAGGTGCAAGAAATAGGAATCTATTATTTTGATGGTCATTCGTGGGAGAACGTCGCCACTATTTCTATCTCATAGTTTTTCCGCTAACACCGCTGATTTCGTTAGGGGTTTCGGGAAGTTCTAGTTCTGCAAATTTTTCAGCTTGATCCTTATGCAGATTCTTGAGGGAAACCGCCATCAATTTCTTGGTGAAGGGGTCTGTGATGTAGGCAATTTCTCCAGTAACCCAGATGGCTGGGCGGGGATCCTGCCAGGTTTCAGATTCTTCCCAAGGTCCCATGAGGTCAACCGAACCTAGCTCTTTTCCTGTGTGTTGGTCGAAATAGCGTAGTTTGCCGTCGGTGGTTAGAAGCAATGCTTCGCCCTGAGGACCACGCGCGAGGGACCTAAAGGTGTAGCTGACGCCGTCGGGCAGTTGCACTTTGGTTCGTGTCTTCTCTGCGGTGTTGATGAGAGCGAACTGCTCAGGTCGCTCTAGCTCGGCGTCGGGGTCGGTCTTGTAATCGGCAAGAACGATTTCTGACTTCTCAGAGCCTGCCATGTTGCCCGACCGTGAGTATGGATCTTCGGGGTTGTCTATTTTGGTGAAAGTACCATCGCGGTAGATGAGGACGCCGTCTTCACAACCTACGGTGACCGTCTCGTCTTGAGCTACTGCCTCACCGTGAACTCCGGGGCACTGGTTATTTTCAGCAAGTTTTTTACCGTGTTGATCGACGACTGCCGCACCCGTGCGTTTTTCCTCCGAACCCTGTGCTACCAAGTAGTGGTCGTCTCCAAGAGGAATCGCAAATCCGTGATGGGGCTGGGGGAGAGTGACCTTGCTGGTTTTCAGCTGCTCTACGGTGCGCTGATTTTCTCCGGTGAGTTTTGCCGGATTGTAGACCTCGAAGGTGCCGGTTCCATCGGCAAACATGGCGGTTTTCTGATGGTGAGTGATGACGTGCCCGGTATGGTCTGCTGCAAATTCGAGTGAGCTGAGGGTGGGCTCAGCGGTGTAGAGATGGGAATGATCGCCGTGGGGTTGCTCCCATGAACCTGCGTCCAGAATCTTGTAGCTAGAGCCATCGGCCACAGTGATATGGCGGTTATCTCCCGATGGATTCAGGCGTAAGAAGCCTTCCTGGGGGAGGGATTTTATAAGCTTCATCTCTCTTCCGTCGACTATCATGATGCCGCCGTCATAGCTGAGGGCGATGCGCGATGACGGAGTTGAGCCTTCTTTGATGACGGGTGCTGAGGTGGTCGAGGAGGGGGTGCTTTCTGCAGAATTCATCTCGGTGTGCGAAGCTTTTTCCCCACCGCACGCGGATAATGTCAGAGCAGAAAAGAGAAGCACTGTGGATAGGGCTGGATTGGTGTGTATTTTTCGCATGAAAAAAATATAACTTAAATGAGAATCATTTGCATTATGAGGCAATAAAAAACCCGCCACATGGCCAGTGGCGGG
>NZ_LXTU01000064.1:0-2258 GCF_001683935.1 Rothia sp. ND6WE1A
CTGAGCGCGTCGAGCGCGTGCTCGCCCTCGTGAGGTCCGAGGGCGCGGACGGCCCCAGAGCCACGGCGTTCCAAGTCGAGAGGCCCCCTCCCGGGTTGGGAGGGGGCCTCTCGTTCATCGCCGGTGCGGACGACCGGGCGAGCACCGGTCTCGATCCGCCGGCCTGGTCAGCTCTCCCAGCCTGCGTCGGCGATCCAGCGGAGGGCGGTGAGGGAGGGCATGAACATGTATTCGCCGCCGCGGAGGCGGTTGAACGTGGTCACGCCGTCGACGCGCTTGCGGACGGGGCGGTCGGGGATGGTGAACCGACCCGGTTCCTCGTGGAGTCCGACGACGGGGTCGCGTTCGGTACCGAGGTCGACGAAGTTGCCGCGGTTGATCCACTCCTGCTGGAGGAACTCGACCGTGTCGTAGGCGCGGGCGCTGATGAAGATGAAGAACAGGCCGCGCTCGTCGTCCTTGTCGTCGGCGGCGGTGAGGTCGGGGTCCCATTCGGGGCCGAACGTCGAGGAGCGGCGGATGATCCGGTGGATGTTCTCGTCCGTGAGGATCGTCAGCTCGCTGCCGCGCGGGTTCATGCGGCGCACGTGCGCCGAGTGGGGGCACATGAGGCCGCGGCGGTCGTCGGAGTAGTCGAAGTCGTCGTTGCGGGACTGATCCATGCCGAGGTCGACGTCGTCCTTCTCGGGGGAGAGGACGAGCGGCGCCCCCGACCGCCACCGGCCGACGAGCTTGGCGCCCAAGGCGTCGCGGGACTCCTGCGTGTCCTCCTCCGCGTGCTCGCGGAGGAAGTCGTTCCAGGCGCCGACACGGCTGTCGTACTTGCGGAGCACGACGAACGAGCCGTTACGACCCAGCACGTCCGGCGAGGGCATGGCGACGGGCGAACCCGTCTCGCTGTCCTCCCCAAGGATGAACTCGCCCGCCGCGATGGCCCGCTCCTGCCCCGGGAGGGCGTCGACGCCGGCGCCCGCGACGAGCGGCTGGCTGAGCGAGTCGTGGTAGCCGAACGGGTTGGCCGCATCCGGCGCCCCGAACGCGTGCGTGCCGAGCAGGGTGACCCCGTCGATCTCCTCCAGGTACCCCAGAGCCTTCTCCACGGCGTCCGCCCGGGACTCCTCCGAGTCGGCGTAGATCGTCACCGCGACGTGCAGGGAGTCGTCCTTGTAGAACTCCTCCCACGTCTCCGGGGCGTTCTCGCCCGTGTCCATGAGCTGGCCCGCGCGGGCCGCCATGCCCTGCCGGAACGGCAGCGGGAAACTCGCGAGGGACTCCTCCGGCAGGCCCATCGCCTTGAGGCCGGCGTGGCTGATCGCCACCCCCGTCCACGCGTGCATGTCCGCGGTCCAGTCCTGCGCCGAGGGGACGTACTCGACGAGCCGGCCCAGCAGGGCACGACCCCCCTCGGGGGTGTCGACCCGCAACCCCGCGTGGATCCCGACGTAGGGCTCGGGCCGCGACCGCAGGATGAGGGACTGGATGTCGTCGAGTTGCAGCGTGACGCTCTCCCGACGGAACCGCTTGCGCAGCTCCCTGAGGTGATCGAACGGCATCAGTAGTCCACCCCCTGCGGCGTCGCCACCGCGTCCGACAGCGCCGACAGGGCCTCCCGGGTCGTCGCGTCCATCGCGGTGTTCGCCGCCATCGCGTCGAAGAACGTGTCCAGGGCCTGCTCCATGCGCTGGTACCGGCGCACGTCCACGACCGTCACCTGCGGGTTCGCGACGAACCACGCGGCGGCGTCGATCTGGTGATTCGCGATGTAGTCCTTGACGTCGGGCGAGTCGATACCGGGCCAGCCCTCGACATTGGCGAACAACAGGTCCATGAGCTCGGGGATCTTCGTCGCGAAGTCGTCGATGTAGGTGTCCCAGTCGCCGTCGTAGGCCGTGGCGAACAGCACACGCGTGTCGTCGTCGAAGAACACGAACCGCATGTTGTGCAGCGTCGAGACGCGCTTGGCGCCGTCGAAGTCGCCGCCGGTGAGGCCGAAGATGCGGCGCAGCCGGTCGGCGCCGCCGGGCCTGAGGTCGGCGATGGCGGTCAGCTCGGACACGTTGCCGGAGCGGGCACCGGCCCGGCCAGCCGACATGTACGTGCCCTCGTGGAGCGGGTTCTTGTCGGTGAGCAGGGAGTTGATCGCGATCTGGGAGATCGTCGGCGCGTCGGCCGCGACCTCCTTGACCACGCGGCGGAACTCCTCCATGCGGCTCTCCTCCGAGAGGCGCGGGTCGATGCGGGTCTGTTCGGACGTCAGC
>NZ_LXTU01000069.1:0-14734 GCF_001683935.1 Rothia sp. ND6WE1A
AGGGTGGAAGCCCTATACCGCACCGAGTCCGCTTAGGCTACCGAGACCCCTAACAATAGACCGATTCCGTAGGTTGTCGCCAGTGCCAGTGCCCCGCCGATGACGACGCGAAGCGCTGCGCGCCCGTACTTGGGCGAACCGCCCCATTTGGCGCCCAACGTGCCGGTAATCGCTAGTGCAATAAGTACGCCGATGAAAGTTGCAGGTACTCGCCAAGCCACCGGGCAGAGCAGAATCAACAGGGTGGGGAGCATGGAGCCGATAAAGAAAGCTCCCGCAGAAGCAAGCGCAGCAGTCCACGGTGAGGGGATATCTTCGGCGTCGATTCCCAACTCAAAATCTAGGTGGGCATGGAGGGCATCTTCGTGGGTGAGCTCGATTGCTGCTGAGCGGGCGGTGCGTTCCGAGAGCCCGCGTTGCATCAAAATTGCCGTGAGCTCATCGAGTTCCGCTTCGGGTTCTTGGGCGAGTTCCGTCTTTTCCTTTTCGATGAGCGCTTCCTGGCTATCTACTTGTGAAGAGACGGATACATATTCTCCCAGCGCCATTGAGATAGCACCACCGACGACTGCGGCTGCTGCCGCTACGCCAATAGCTGTAGTGGATGATGTCGCACCTGCCACACCGACTACGGTAGCTGCTACAGACACAATGCCGTCGTTGGCTCCCAGCACTGCCGCTCGGAGGCGGTTGAGTTTTTCTTGGTAGGCGCTGTTGTTGTGAGGTTCGTGGTTGTGGAGGTTGAAGGTGGAACGTGCTTCGTGGGAAACGGAGGTCAATAAATCGGCTTTACGTTCTGCAGGAGAGGGGCCGGGGACGCGCGGAGGATTTCCTGCGGTGGCAAGGTGCTGTTGTCTCATGGAACTAGTAAACCGCGAAGGGCGAGAGAAAACTAGCAAGTTTGCACTGACTGAACCCCTGTTTAGGCAGGGGTAATACAAAAGAGGCGGGGTACTGCGAAGTAAAATTTGCTATCCACCGAGTGTTGCTATTATGATAAATTCATAATAAGCTGATAAGCGAAGCTAACCCAAACCGGGAAAGCACTCAACGATCATTCCGCGCTCCACGCGGAATCCGCACCACAGAAAGCGTGATAAACATGCCCGTTTTGACTATTGGCGACGAATTCCCCGAGTACGAACTGACCGGTGTTA
Organism: Rothia sp. ND6WE1A; assembly: GCF_001683935.1. Classification (NCBI taxonomy): domain Bacteria; kingdom Bacillati; phylum Actinomycetota; class Actinomycetes; order Micrococcales; family Micrococcaceae; genus Rothia; species Rothia sp. ND6WE1A. The sequence continues at coordinate 1,158 of NZ_LXTU01000069.1, forward strand.
TTCCCGGCGATCTCTCCAAGGTGGACGCACAGCAACCAGAAGACTACTTCACCACCGTATCCTCAAAGGACCGTGATGAAGATCAGTGGCGTGTCGTCTTCTTCTGGCCTAAGGACTTCACCTTCGTATGCCCTACCGAAATCGCAGCATTCGGCAAACTTGCTGACGAGTTTGAAGCACGTGACTGCCAGGTTATCGGTGCATCGGTTGATAACGAGTACACCCACTACGCATGGCGTCGTTCACACGAAGAACTGCAGGATTTGCCCATCGTCATGGCATCAGACCTCAACCGTGAACTCGTGACCGCGCTCGGCATCAAGAATGCCGATGGCGTAGCAGACCGCGCAACCTTCATCATTGACCCCAATAACGTTATCCAGTCGGTATCCATCACCGCTGACTCCGTAGGGCGTAACACCGATGAAATCCTTCGCCAGCTCGACGCACTGCAGTCAGATGAACTCTGCGCATGCAACTGGAAGAAGGGCGCAGCAACCATCGACGCTTTCAAGGAAATGGGTGGTGACAAGTAATGAGCATTGAAAACCTCCGTTCAGCGTTGCCCTCCTACGCGAAGGACATGAACCTGAACCTTTCTTCGCTGACCCGCATCACCTCGCTGTCCGAACAGCAGCTCTGGGGTGCAATTCTCGCATCCGCAGCAGCTACCAAGGTTGACTCGGTTGTCGTTGAAATTGCTGAAGAAGCTAAGCAGCACCTCTCCGACGAGGCTTACAACGCCGCGCTCGGAGCAGCGACCATCATGGGAATGAACAACGTTCTCTACCGCACCCGTGGTTTCCTCGACGGCGCATACGACGATCAGCGTGCAAACCTACGCATGCAGATTATCGGCAAGTCTGGGGGAATCGAGAAGGTAGACTTCGAGTTCTTCTCACTGGCAGTGTCCGCTGTGAACGGTTGCTCTCACTGCGTAGCCGCACACGAGCACACCGTCCGCGAAGAAGGTCTTTCAAAGGAACAGGTCAATGAGGCAATCCGTATTGCTTCGACCCTTGCCGGCGTAGCTCAGGGCATCCAGCTTGCAGAGGCATTGGGCAAATAAGTCTGAGATTTTTATAGATTATCCCGCTTCAGCGTGCGTGAAAGAGCTAATTTTCACGCACACTGAGGCGGGATTTTTCTCTTAAACCCAGCGCCGGGGCGACCACTCCTTCACGTACAGCTGGACGATGCGCCCAGCCTTTCGTCCTCTGGAATGATGCACTTGGCACCCATAATCACTAGGCTTAATACATGACCGAACCGAACCGCACCCCCATTCCTTGGCAGCAGCAAAACGCCTCCTTTACCCAGGGGCAGCATCCTGCTGAACCTCCGCGCATCATGCCGCCTGCGCCGCCTGTTCTCGGCGGGGAATTTCAGCCACCGCGTGAACTTACAGAACTTGAGTACCACAGACTCTCTCATGCGGATGCGCGAACCCGCTGGTGGTCGCCGCTGCTAGAAGGTCTAACTGGCGGCTTTATTTATGCGATTTTTAACGTGGTTGCTGGTTTGATTTTTGCTGTGTGGGCTATGAATTCTGGGGCAACGGAAGCTGATTTTACGTTGGAAGGCTTACAGACTAAGTCCCTCTCTTCGCCTGCTTTCTTCTTCCTGATGTTCGGCACAGTCGCTCTCATGTTTCCTGCGTTGTGGCTTGCCCGACTGATTTGCAGGCCTAAGCCATGGGGTCTTATTCACTCGGTTGTCGGGCGAATGCGGTGGAGCTGGCTCTTTCTCTGCATGGGGATTTCGATTGTTCTCTTTGTACTGCTCCCGGTGGTGTTTGAACTGATCACCGGAGGATCATTCGCCGTTGAAGCCAGGATTCCCGCTACCACGTTGATCTGGATGATGGTTCTGGTCTTTTTACTGGTTCCGCTACAGTGCTATGCCGAGGAACTGGTCTTTCGCGGTTACCTGATGCAGACGCTCGGGCGGTGGCTCAAACATCCCGCGTGGGCAATCATTCTGCCCGCTCCCTTGTTCATGCTCGGCCATGCCTACGATATGTGGGGTCAGCTTTCTATCCTGGTCATGGGCTTGGCGGCTGGATTCATGGTCTGGTACACCGGCGGGTTAGAAGCCTCGATTGCTATGCACGTGGTCAATAACGTCTACCTGATGTTTATGGGTGTGATAGGTCTCGTTGATCCTTACGCGCAGGAGGGATCAACTTTTGTAGATTTTCTCTGGGCAACAGGTATTGAGTTGCTGCTGGTTGTGGTGATTATGTACGCTGCCCGCAAGGTAGGTATCACACGGCGAGTCACATTCCCTGTAGTGATTTCCCCTCAGCGGTGGGTGCACATGTCTGCTGAAGAAAAGGCTCAAGCGATTCGTTAAACAATGCTGCCCACCGTATCTATGTACGGTGGGCAGCATTGTTTGCGCAGAGAAGTCTCTCTTACTTAAAGGTCACGCTCCACTTGCCATCGGTGGCAGAGACCAAGAAGAGGGTCTTTCCACCCTTCACTTTGATGGTCTTCACGGTAGGTTTTGTGGTCTCTAGCGCAGGTTTGACGAGCGGGTCATCATCTACTCCGCTCTGCAAGGAGAAGGAGCTCTTTTTCGATCCCTCATCAGGCACGAAACGCACGTCAAGTTTGCTGGAATCACCCTCATAGAAGAAGGCGCTCGGGGAATCGCCGCTAGCGGTTTCGCCCTTTTCATAGGTGGGGGTGCTCGATAGCGGGAAGAGCTTGATGTTCCACTCGCCGTCGCCATCTGCCTTGATTTTGAAGGTTCGGGTGCCACCAGGCACGACGTCGAAGAGACCAGCGCCCTTCAGGTTCTTTCCCTGGTAAGTACGGGAGTATTCGTTGGGCTTGTCCATTAAATCCATCCCTTGGAGGGAGAATTTGCTGTTTTCGTCATTGCCCTTGAACGTGTAAGTGTAGTAGGCGCCTGCACCGCCGGGGATAATCATGTCGAAAACTTCCAGACCCTTACCGCTGTAGCCGTTGTACTCGCCCTTGAGCTCTTTGGGAGTGCCGGGTACTACGGATGCAGAAGGTGAGCTTGAAGCTGCCACGGTTGACTGAAGCGCGGTAGCGCTGCTGGTTTCTAAGGTCGACGGCGCCGCAGCGGACGTCGAATCCTGGGAAGCATTGGTGGTTTCTTCTTCGTGATGACCGAGGAGGATTCCTCCAGCGAGAAGTGCCAGTAGAGCCGCGCCGGTGCCTAGCAACAATCCGGTACGACGGCGGGGCTTTTCGCCCTCTGCGGCAACTGAAGCTTTCGCGGGTTCGGTAGGTTCTGCAGATGCCGCAGCCGCAGAGATGGCGGGCGCAGCAGAAGCGGCGGCAGCAGGAGCTACTTCTTCTTCGCGGTCTGCTAACGGTGCCACTTTTTCTTCTTGAGCGGCAGCGGGGGTTACGTCGTCGTGGACCTCTGCCGCAGTTTCAGGGTGAGAATCTGCTGTAGCTGCGGGTTCAGAATTCTCTGCCGGAAGATTGCTTTCCTCCCGCCAAAACTGCCACTTATCGGGAGCGGGGCCCCACTCAGGGTCGGGCTGCCAGCCAGGCTCAGGCTTCCATCCGCGTGGTTTCTGGGGCCAGTTCGGAGGCATATTAAAGATGAGAGCCATGAGTGATTTTTCCTCAAAATATTTACTAAGTGGTGAATGTGGGGGGGGTGGGTTAAGTCTATAAATGGGAACGTTTGCGCCACGCTTTATCATCCGCGCCCAGCTCTGGAATAACAGCCTATAGAGTGTCACCTGTTTGGCTGGGTATGCGAGGAAGAATGAGCATTTTCCGCTCATGGCTGGGTATAACAGTTATGGGGTTAATTTTTTCCCAGCAGGAATGGGGAGCTTCTTTTACGTCACAGAGGAGGTTACCTAGCTGCTTGTGCACTTCTTCCTGCTCTTTTCGCGAGTTAGATACACTGGGTTTATGACCTTTGACGCTCAGAAAAATATTGAAGATCTCGGTGCCTTTGTGGCGGCTTCCCCCACCAGTTTTCACGCTGCGCAGGAGGTGGCTCGTCGTCTAGAGCAAGCTGGGTTCAGCCAGCTCAACGAGCGGGAGGCATGGGGGAGCGACGTCGCCTCGGGGCAGCATTTTGTAGTGCGCGATGGCGCGGTCATCGCTTGGGCAGGCGGTGCGGGGGAGAAAGCCTCTGGCTACCGCATCCTGGGGGCGCATACTGATTCGCCGTCGTTGAAGGTCAAGCCTCGTTCTTCGGTGAGCACCGCCGGGTGGAATCAAGTGGGCGTTGAAATTTACGGTGGCCCTCTGCTGAACTCTTGGCTGGATCGCGAACTGTGCTTGGCAGGGCGGCTCACCGTTCGTCGTGGGTCTGAACTCAAAGATTTTCTGGTGTCCACCGGGCCCATCGCACGGTTGCCTCAGCTAGCAATTCACCTCGATCGGAGCGCCAACGAGGGGCTGAAACTGGATAAACAGGGCAATCTTTACCCCGTTTGGTCTACCGCAGATATTGAAAATGATGTGCTGGGTTTCGTAGCCCAATACGCCCAGAATGAGCGGGGAGAGGCAGAACGAATTAACTCCGCACACATCGTGGGGTATGACCTGCTGTTTGCAGATACCCAGGCGCCGCGCGTCTTTGGGGGAGCCAATGAATTTTTTGCTTCAGGACGTCTCGATAATCTGTCATCGGTTCATGCCGGTTTGACGGCGCTTGAACGCTACGCCGGTGGGGAACATAACCGCCGAGCCCAAGAGACCGTGATGCTCGCAGCGTTTGACCACGAGGAAATCGGATCTGCCTCCCGGTCGGGTGCGGCAGGACCGTTTCTTGAAGACATTCTGGTGCGCATTTCTGCCGCGCGTGGTGAGAACACTGAGGAATACCGCCGCTCTATTAGCAATTCTGTATGCCTTTCAGCAGACGCCGGGCATCTGGTTCACCCTAACTATGTGGGGCACCACGACCCAGCAAACCACCCTCAGCCAGGGCACGGTCCGCTGCTGAAAATCAACGCCAACCAGCGGTACGCTACCGATTCGGTAGGTGCGGGAATTTTTGCCCTGGCGTGCTCAAAAGCGGATGTTCCCTTCCAGGAATTCGTGTCTAACAATAATGTTCCCTGCGGTTCGACTATCGGCCCCATTACGGCAACCCGACTGGGAATGCGTACCGTCGACGTCGGAATCGGGTTGCTTTCCATGCATTCGGCACGCGAAATGTGCCACGTGCACGATATGGCATTCATGACGCGCGCGATTGAAGGGTTCTTTACCCTCTAGCGGTGTCGGTATGAAAGTTTTAGTGATTGAGGACGACGCCGCCCTGCGCGCCACACTCGAAAAAGGGCTCACTGCGCTGGGATGGAATGTGGAGAGCGCCATGAACGGTGAAGACGGGCTTTGGGCAGCAACCGAAGGTTCCTTCGACGTGGTGGTCTGCGACATCCGCATGCCCGTCATGAACGGATACGACGTTCTGAAAAACCTGCGGGAGCGTTCCAACTGGACGCCGCTTCTGATGCTTACCGCTAAAGACGGCGAGTACGATCAGGCGGATGCCTTCGAGTTAGGAGCAGATGATTATCTGACTAAACCCTTCTCTTTCGTGGTGCTCAACGCGCGGTTACATGCCCTTACCCGCCGCGCTGTTGCTCCCCGCCCCGCCGCGCTGGAGGTGGGCACGCTCGTCCTTGACCCCGCCAAGCACGTGGTTCACCGATCTGGGGAAAGTATTGAGTTGACCTCGCGTGAGTTTGCGGTACTGGAGTATCTCATGCGTCATGCCGAGAATGTGTGTTCCAAGCTCGACATCCTCAACAACGTGTGGGACTCAGCCTATGACGGTGACCCCAACATCGTGGAGGTCTATGCGGGTCATCTACGGAAGAAAATTGATGCCCCCTTTGGCACGTCTACACTCAAAACTGTTCGCGGACGGGGTTATATGGTCAGCGCCGACTAGGTGAAAAAACCGCCTTACTTGCTGTTTGCTCTTGATGCTTTATTGGAATCACCGCAAATCCGAGAGGGAGAAGCAGCGCTGGGAGAATGCTCAAGAAGAACAATCATCCCCCGCCGAGCAGTGCTAACCTTTTTCCGCTAGCGGTAACCGTATCTCGAACCGCGCCCCGCCCAACGGCGAATCGGTGAGGGAGAGTTCGCCGTCGTGCGCTAGGGCAATATCGTTCACAATCGAGAGCCCCAACCCGGCGCCGCCGGTGGAACGATTGCGCGACTCGTCCGTCCTGCCAAAGCGGGTCAACACCAGCTCTTTGGCAGAATCAGGTACGCCCTCGCCGTCATCCTCTACCGAAATAACCGCCTGTGAACCGCTGGTTTCCACTGAAATGTTGATGCGCTCGCGGCAGTACTTGGCAGCGTTATCGGTAAGGTTGCGGACGGCGCGAGTGAGCGCGTCGGGCACGCCGAGCACCCGCACGGGCTCGATTGCCCCACCGATTTTCAGGGCGGGGTGCAGGGTGGCAAGACGGGCGCGTTCGGTGAGAGCCAGATCGTCCAGGTCTATTTCTTCCCGCGGTGCAGAGCGGTCTTGTGCTGAAGCGGAGGCAAGCAAATCGTCTACCAGGCGTTGCATTCGCACGGATTCCGGCGCCAGAATTCCGTTGACAGAGGGCAAGTCGATGGGTTCACCGGTGATTTGAGCTATCTCCACCAGCCCAGAAATACTGGCGATAGGGCTGCGAAGTTCGTGGGAAGCGTCCCCTAAGAAGCGCAATTGAGTGGCGCGGGAACCTTCAAGCCTGCCTAGCATGGAGTTCATGGTGTGGGCGAGGGCTGAGATCTCGTCACCGGGAGGCGGTTCGGGCACGCGTCGGGAGAGCTCGGTAGAAGAAATGTTCTCTACTTCAGCTCGAATTTGCTCCACGGGTGCAAGCGAGGACCGGACTGAGCGGAACGTCAGCCACCCGGAAAGTAAAGCAAAAAGTGGTACAAACAGCGCGAACACACTCGCAATCAGAAGATACAGTTCGTGGTCTTTATCAGCTTCGATACCTGTGAGCACCGTATAGGTGGTGCCCTTTACTGAAATCTTTTGCGCCAGGGCATGAAAATCTTGACCCCCGGCGTGCACCCCATCGATAGGATGCCCGACGCCGTCATCCGGCACCTGCTCATAAAGATTTGCAGGAAATTCAGGGGAGGCAATAGAAGAGCTCTCCGCCACGAGCCCTGAAGAATCAAAGAGGGCGACCATGTCTATACCGGCGCCGGTTTCTGCAACGTCATCTTTCAGTTGCTGGCGAGAAGCTGAATTTTGAGATAGGTCGTCAAGCCGAGCTTGAAGATTTTGCTGAATATTACCGTGCAGAGAGAAGTAGAGAACTCCCACGGCTAAAGCCGCAATCAGTACACCAACCGCTAAAGCAATGAGGGCAGAAAGCAGGCCCGCGCGCGCTGGAATGGAACCGAAACGACGAAGCAGGTGGCTGTTGAGGGTGCTCTGAGTCCAAGAGCGTGAGGGGCGAAGAAAGTTCACGAGGACAAGGCTACCTGGCATTTGCTGAAACTTCTTCAGCAAAGCTTCAGGAAGTTTTTGAGACTCTTAGGACATGACCCAGAATCTGTTCCTTCGCCCCACTGCCGCACAGAAAGTTGCCGGCATGGTGAGTGCCGCTCTTTTGGTGGTGCTGACGGCAATCAACCTGATTTCTACCACGAACCCCTTTGATACCGGCGTGCTGTCTTGGGCAGTTGCCCACCGTACTCCGGGCATGAACGCGCTGATGCTGAACATTACGAATGCTTTTACCCCTACTGACATCGTTATTTACACCTTTATCCTGGCAACCGGGGTGGCGCTGTGGAAGAAGAGCTTCAAACTGTGGTTCGCGTTCTTTGGTGCGGTGGGGGTTTCCAGCGTGGTGGGCCAGGTCATCAAACATATTGTAGGGAGAAGCCGCCCCGATCTAGCCTTCCAAATTGTGCATGAGACTGACCTTTCCTTCCCCTCCGGTCACGCAACCGGCATAGTCTCTCTGGTCGTAGCGCTTTATCTAGTTCTGTTTTTCTCCACTCGAAATCGCGCCGCTCTTGCAGTCTTGGGAGCAATTCTTACCGTACTCGCCACCCTCGTCTGCCTCAGCCGTGTTTACGTGGCAGCGCACTGGAGCACCGACGTCGTCGCCGGGGCTGCCTTGGGATTGTGCGTGAGTATTGCCTGGTTCTGGGTCACCGAAAAGGTATTTACCGCATTTGCCAACCGCCGTGCTGAAGCTAAGGAGAGCCATGAACTCGCTGCTTGATCCTTCCCATCTCATCACCACTTTCGGGTTACTCGGTGTTGCCGCTATCCTATTTGCCGAAACCGGTATTCTGATTGGCTTCTTTTTGCCGGGCGACTCACTCTTATTCATTGCAGGGCTGATGACCGGTGGCAACAACCCCATAGCCCCACTCTGGCTGCTGTTGATAGTGACAGTGGTAGCCGCTTTTGCCGGGGACCAAGTGGGTTATCAAATCGGTAAAAGCGCTGGTCCTGCCGTTCTGCGTTCTAAGGCAGGGCACATGATTGGCGAGGTCCGCATCAACAAAGCACGTGATTACTTCGATAAATACGGTGCTCGGACCGTCATTATCGCCCGTTTTATTCCTGTAGTTCGCACCGTGGTGCCTGTGCTTGCAGGCATCAACGAAATGCCCCGAACTACCTTTATCCGCTGGAATCTTATAGGCGCTCTTGCCTGGGGTACGCTGTTACCCATCGCCGGCCACTTCCTGGGTGAAATCAGCTTTATCCGTGACCATGTGGACCTCATCGTTCTTGGAATCATTGCAGTCTCGTTGGTTCCTGTGGTTCTTCAGTTTTTCGCGGCGAAAAAAATGGTCTAGTAGAAAGGTCATTTGGTGAGCTCACTCTCCCCACGAAAAGATACTCATGAGGCGCGAACCTCCACCCGGGATTACGTGCAGACGATGGACGACGCGCAGGCACGCCTTGCGCTGATTACCCAGTACCACCGGGTGCGGCTATTGGGCGCTACCGTAGGCGGTCTCCTTCTGTTTCTCGGCTTGCTTTTGGTCAATGTTCGCAACCCCCAAAACGCAGTGGATAGCTTTATCTGGAACCTCTTTGTCACCGAACGAGAGAGCTGGGCGAATAAACCGATAGAAATTTTCACCTCCGGATTCAACACCTTGCCAGACTGGGCCTACGCAGTCGTTGCCATTGTGATTATTGGTTTGTGGCGGCGCTCCTGGCTGCCCTTGGTGACTATCGGGCTGACGATGTTGCTCTCTTCGGGCGCTATGGTTCTGGTCAAAAATATTCTCGACCGCCAACGCCCACCGCTGGTAGACCGTCTCGTTCACGAAACCACGTTCTCTTTCCCCTCCGGCCACTCGACCGGAATTGCCGCACTGTGCGTCTCCATTTTTCTGGCATGCTATGTGGTATTGAACCGGCGTGCTCGTTGGATCTTAGGCATACTTCTTGGGCTATTAATGCTCGCGGTTGCCTGCTCACGCCTCTACGTGGGAGTGCACTGGGGCAGCGACGTACTTGCCGGGCTCACGTTAGGAACCACCACTGCCTGCCTGGTTTACGCGATTTTTCCTGCCGGGTTGGTCAAACAGAGCCCAACAATCTATACAAAAGTATAAAAAGAAATCGCTTTCTCTCTTTTAGAGTGAGAGATGAAGGAGAGTTTTCAAGCCAGAATTTCATTCTAGCCAGATGATAATTCACTGATCGATGATGCATGAGGTCGAGCAGGGATAACTTCTCATGAAATGACGGCTGTTTCCCCTTCATCTGATAAATAAATAGCGAAGAAGACCCGCATATCATCCAGAATTTCAACCGATTCAAGGACACCGTGAAGCAGGGACCCCTATACCTGCACACTGCCCCTTAATCGGCGATTATTGCAGCCACTTTCCCTGGTGAGCTTATCAACGCATAAAACCTCTATAGGCGTTGATGCTAGCCCTAGCTGAGGTAATCAAAGAGTGCGGGTCTTCTTTTCCATTTCCGCATATATTGCAGGAAAAAGTCTTAGAGCTTTCCCACATCCACGATATGGTGTTCAATCGCTTTGATAAGAATTTGCACGCGATCCCTTACCTGCATCTTTTCCATAATCTTTACAAAACGCGCTTTTACAGTCGATTCACTAATGAAAAGTTGCTCCGCCATTTCTTTATTATTGAGCCCCTGCGCGAGTAATTTAATGACCTCGAGTTCTTTGTCTGTTAAAAGATCTTTGTAGGGAGAAGAATCTTCTTCGATAGATGGTCCGGTTTCTTTGAGCGTGTGAACCACATGGCGGGTAACTTCTGGTGAAAGTACCGAGCCGCCGCTCATCACCGTCTGGATTGCAGAGGTGATTTGTTCGGGTGAAGAACTCTTTACTAGATAACCGGATGCTCCCGCATGGAGTAGGTTCACCACATACCGGTCAGTTGCGAAGGTTGATAACCCCAGGATGCGCACGTCGGGTAACTCCTGATGAATAATCGAAGTAGCTTCCACACCGTCAATTCCCGGCATCTGCATATCCATCAGGATGACATCGGGGCGTAGACCGCGCGCCTGCACGATAGCAGATTGCCCATCGCGGGCTTCTCCCACTACCGAAATATTCTTTTCATGGGCAAGGTAATCGTTAATAATTTCACGCATGATGGCTTCATCATCTGCTATCAGAACTTTTATCATTGATTGTTCTTTCCCCTGCTAGATTTAATGCACCGTTTTCGAGCCCGACATTTTATATTCAAGGCAACTGGCATACCTTGAAAATTTACCGGTGCAAAGGATAAAATGCCTCGATAATCCACAACTTATTATCCTCTGCGATCTCTAATTTTCCGCCTAATGAATTGCACCTTGTTTTCATCGCCTCTAAACCAGTTTGAGTAGACCCTATGGTCGATTTCTCGTGACTGATTCCGTTGATTGTTTTGAGACTAAATCCCTGAGTATTTATCCGCAGATATATTCTGACCAGCACCCGAGGGTCGCCGTGTTTAAACACGTTGGTTGCCATCTCTCGGGCGGTGCGGCGTAAGGCCTGGCGTATGGCGCGAGGGATCTCCCGGATTTCCCCGGATATATCCAGGTCCACGGAAAACCCGAGTTCTCTCAGTGCTTTAGCAATCCGGTGCAAATCGTTCGTTAAAGATTCAGCATCGGTGGTTTCTCCCGAAAGATCACCAATCTCTAAAAGATCCTCGGAATAGAGAAGCGGTTCTTCAACCGCCGCGCTGTGATTTTTTAACAGAGAAACAACACTGCGTAAATCTTGCAGCGTCTGTTGAGCAGACTTGCCAATACTCTCTAAAATCATCTCCGTTTGTTCGGGGGTTTTAAGATACCTGGCGCGTTGCGCCTGCATAGCAATCAGCGTGATTTCGTGTGCCACGATATCGTGTAACTCGTGGGCAAGTTTGATGCGTTCTTCTTGGCGAACCTGCTCCTGATGTGCCTGACTCAACAGAAGCTCCGACCGGGTTTGAAGGGTGGTCTGTTTGAGCCAATTAATGAGGAGTCCGCTAATCAGAGCAAGCAACACCCCGATGGTAGCTACCAGATGAACTGCTGAATCAAACGGCGGAATCAAAAAGGGGGTGAAACTTAGCATGAGTAAAGTCATCATGGAGTACCACAGGGCTTGACGCCACGGTAAAAAGTAGACGATGAGACCACTGCTGAGAGTCGCTGGCAACACCAGACTTACCTGATTCATAGATTCACCAGTAGGATTCATGCCCACGATAAACCACACGAGAAACCAGACGCCAACCCCTATATAAGTATTAAGGGCAACCGCAACCAGAGGTGCGTAAGCAAGCGACAGAAAAAAGATGCTTTGCGTGTCCTGATGATCGAATAAACCATCCACATAGTCAGATAGACAAATAATGATTCCCGCAAGGAATGCTGAGATTCTTAACGCTGTGTCTGAGAGAAGGAACCGGCGCGCCATCTGCGCGTACGGAGAAAGATTCACCACAGAAAAATTATAGGTGGAATTTATTTCTAATTTTTGAAAAACTCACCGGCTTCAGAAAGCTTCAGTTACGCGCACCACTTCGATAGCGTTAAAGAAAACCTATTGATTGGAGAATCATGGCTGAGAATTTCAACGGCGAAAATTTTGCGGCACCGCTGGGAATTGACCCTGACTGGTGGCGGCAGGCGGTGGTCTACCAAATTTATCCCCGCTCTTTTGCCGATCAAGACGGCAACACCATCGGCGATTTGAAGGGCATCACCTCCCGCGTTCCTTACCTGAAAGAGCTGGGGGTTGACGCCGTCTGGCTTTCCCCCTTCTATCCTTCTGAACTTGCTGATGGTGGTTACGACGTCGCGAACTACCGCGATGTTGACCCCAAAATTGGCACCCTGGAAGATTTTGATGAGATGGCAGCAGCACTGAAAGACGCTGGCATCAAAATTGTGGTTGATATCGTTCCCAACCATACCTCTGACCAGCACGAATGGTTCCAGGCGGCGCTGAAGGCTGGCCGCGGTTCGGCAGAGCGTGACCGGTATATCTTCCGCGAAGGTAGTGGCGAAAACGGCGAGCTACCCCCTTCTGACTGGGTGGCAATTTTCGGCGGTTCGGCATGGGAGCAGGTGGAAGACGGTCAGTGGTATCTGCACCTCTTTGCACCCGAGCAGCCTGATTTGAACTGGAAGAACCCAGAGGTTCACGAGGACTTCAAGAAGACTCTCCGTTTCTGGTCCGATCGTGGGGTGGATGGCTTCCGCATCGACGTCGCCCACGCACTCACTAAAGATTTGGCGGAGAACAACTCAGACCTCCCCACCGAGGATCAGCTCCAGACTATTCCCAAGTCAGACGGCAATCACCCTATTTGGGACCGCGATGAAACCAAGCAGATTTACCGCGAATGGCGTGAAGTCTTCAATGAATATGACCCGCCGCGCACCGCCGTTGCCGAAGCATGGGTAGAAAGCGAGAGGGTTCCCGCCTATGCCAGCCCCGATGGTCTAGGGCAGGCCTTCAACTTTGATTTGCTCACCGCTCGTTTTGAGGCCGGAGAGTTCAAGAAGATTGTTGCGCAGAATCTGGAACTTTCGGCGAAGTCAGGTTCGTCGAGTACCTGGGTGCTTTCTAATCACGACGTCGTTCGGCACGCCACTCGCTATGGTCTACCTATCTCTACCGAGAAAACCAATGAAGAGATTGCCCGCGCATGGCTTCTTGATGGCGCTCCCGAAGATCAGCTTGATCGTGAGTTAGGGGAGAACCGCGCCCGTGCGGCAACCCTGTTTGAGTTGGCATTGCCCGGTTCGGCGTACCTCTATCAGGGGGAGGAGCTCGGCTTGCACGAGGCTGGTCAAATCCCTGATGCTGACCGCCAAGACCCCACGTTCTTCCGTTCGCCGGGAGTCAATGTGGGTCGCGACGGTTGCCGCGTGCCCCTGCCCTGGACACGCACCGGAGAATCTTTGGGGTTTGGTCCAGCAGGAGCGCACTTGCCTCAGCCAACGTGGTTTGCTGATTACTCGGTCGAGGTAGAAGAAGCAGATTCTTCATCTACTTTGAATCTTTACCGCGCTGCACTGAAGGCTCGGCGGGAGTTGCAGGCTGCCGAGAAATTGGAATGGCTCGAAACAGGTTCGGAATCGGTGCTCGC
>NZ_LXTU01000077.1:0-756 GCF_001683935.1 Rothia sp. ND6WE1A
TATTTTCTCTCCGATCATATAAAGACCCAAAGATATCGATATTTACAACCAACTACGATTTATATAATGAATACGCTTTGGAGCGAAATAAGATTATCTACACCACTGGGATGTCAACAGGGATTAATAGGTTTTTTGAAGTTAATAATTTTCATTATAGACTTGTCGATGATACTAACAGATATAAAGAAATATGGCAGCCCACCCATAAAGCTGCCAATCTCTATAAGATTCATGGATCAATCAACTGGAGGTTTGACTCTAAAAAAAATATTGTGATAGAAAATAACCATTCCCCTGATTCAGAAACTACAGCAATATATCCTACAGCAATGAAAAATCGGGAAACAGCAGAACATCCTTACTCTGAATTATTCCGAGAATTCTCTATACAACTTCGGCGACCAAATAGTACTTTATTAGTTATGGGATACGGATTTCCTGACCAGCATATAAATAATATTATCGCCCAAAACATATCTAATGAAGATTTCAATCTTATTATTTTTGGGAATCATTCCGAAGAAAAATGTAGAGATTTTTTTGAAAGGTATGAAGGCTATCCAAATGTTCACCTAATTGGAGGGTCTCTACCCGATAGGAAGTCAAAGCTAAGTTATTTTGATACAATCGTAGAAATACTGCCTGAAATAGCTTCACCAAATACCAGTGATTATAATATTGAAGAATCTGATACAGATTACAGCGAGGACCCTCAATGAAAAGTATTGGCAGGGTAATTGAAGTAGCTACAAA
>NZ_LXTU01000020.1:0-31969 GCF_001683935.1 Rothia sp. ND6WE1A
AATATATTTCCAATGCGACGGGAACCATCGGCTGGGCTGCATTATTTACAATATTTTTCTCATTTATATTTTTAAACTCCAGAAAGTGGAAATTTATTACTCCAATTATTTCACTTCTATTTTGTTGGAGTGTTGAATTTCTGCAGATGACCAATATCCCTGAAAATCTAGAGAAAAAATTCCCTCCCAGTCATTATCTGTTGGGTTCAAATTTTGATTCCGCAGATTTACCCTGGTATGGATTAGGGGTCTTGTTATCCTGGTTTATTCTTTTAAAATTTATCGACAAGAAGATGATGAATAAAAATGGATATTCAAGAAATAAAATCCCAAGCAAATAAGAATGCCTCGCAAGCTGCCCAACACCCTGCGTTTCTAATCATGGCACGTATGGGCTTTGTTGTCTCCGGACTGCTTCACATCATGATTGGCTGGATCGCCTTGAGGGTTGCAACGGGATCCGGCGGGGGAGAAGCGTCAAACTCAGGAGCTATGGCTCAAATAGCTTCATCCCCTGGTGGACAAATATTCCTGTGGATTATGAACCTGGGGTTGGTAGCACTTGGGTTGTGGCGGCTTGCCACCACATTGAAGACCACCGAAAATAAAGAAAAAGCAAAGGGAGCAGTGCTGGGAATCGTATTTCTGACACTGGGATTCTCATCCTTGACCTTCGCTCGGGGCAGTTCAAGCTCAGATGGACAGAAGAGCACCTCGATAACGTCGAAAATCCTTGAAATGCCCGGTGGTAAAATCATCATCGTTGTAGGTGGGCTGGTTATTATCGGCGTTGGAATCTATGGAATCGTAAAGGGCGCGACTCGGAAGTTCGTCAAGGATTTAGAAGCTGGCGCCCGGGCGGGAAACGTCGGTACAGGAGTTACTGTGGCTGGAACAGCGGACTATATAGCTTGCGGAATCGCATTTCTTGTACTAGTCAGCCTGGTCTTATGGGCAGGGCTCAGTGCCGACGCTCGTAAGGCGGCAGGCATGGATTCAGCGCTTCGAATCATTGGTGAACAACCGTTTGGTGCAATACTTCTCATTCTGATCGCGTTTGGGTTTATGCTGTACGGGCTCTATTCCATTGCGCGCGCGAAATACACCAACGAAATTTAGTATAACGAAAAGAGAGGTTGGCGAATAACTTCGCCAACCTCTCTCTAAAACAACCTCTTAAGTTAGATTTTCTAGCTCTTCAAACTGCTCAGACGTAAAGCTAAGCGAAGCTGCCGCAACGTTTTCCTTCAGGTGATGGAGGCTAGATGTACCCATAATCAGCAGGGTATTAGGGGAGTGCTCAAGCTGCCATTTGATGCCTACCTGGTTAACGGTAGCACCCAGCTCCTCTGCAATGCGCTGAACTGAAGTGTGCTCGGTGACGCGCGGAATATCAGCGTAGGATACACCGCCCAAGGGGAAATACGGCGTCCACGCAATTTCATGTGCCTGCGCAAAATCCAAAATAGGCTCATCATCACGACGAAGCACAGTATAGATGTTGGAAACAGAAGCAATACCTATTTCCTTCTCTGCCTGTTTCACCTGTTCAAGCGTGACGTGGCTCAGACCGATCGAGAGAACCTTTCCCTCTTCGCGCAGTTTGAGTAGCTCCTCCAACTGGGCGTGCAAATCGACCTGCTGATCCCCCTCAGGAATCAAGCTGGGCTGGAAATTCATACGACGGAGGTACACCATATCGAGGAATCCGTCTGAAGGGTTTCCAAATTGGTTTTAATCATCTCACGCAACTCATGCGGTTTCTGAGCTGCAGCCATTGGAGGCATGCCGGGGATAGGGCAGGCGCCGACCTTAGAAGCAATAAAGACGTCGGAGCGGCGGGAAGAGAAAGATTTCTGCAGTAGCTCGTTAGCTAGACCGTCACTGTAAAACTGAGTCATATCAAAATGACGGATTCCCAAATCAAAAGCTTCATTGAGAAGTCTAATTCCCTCAGAATGATCGCCATTATTTTGCTCTACTTTACGAGTAATTCCACCCATTCCATAACCAATGCGAGGAACAGCGAAATCATTGATTTGAAAAGTACCACCTCATTGATAATTCATTATCTAACCTTTCATCAAAAAAATGGAGAATCCCTCAAATCGAGGAATTCTCCATTCTTATTCATATAAAAATTTTATGCCTGAAGGTATTCGGCAAATTCTTTTACCAAAGCAGCCTTGGGCTTTGCGCCAACGGTCTGCTGAGCTACTTCGCCATCCTTGAAAACGTAGATAGCGGGAATTGAGGTGATTCCATACTTCATTGCAGTCGCGGGATTGTTCTCGACATCCAGCTTTACAACCTTGACCTGCTCGGCGTACTCTTCACCGATCTCGTCGATAACGGGACCAACCATGCGGCAAGGACCGCACCATTCAGCCCAGAAATCTACAATAACGGGCTTATCGGAGGAGAGAACCTCTTCAGAGAAATTAGCGTCTGTTACCTGATGTGACATGTGGTGTCCTTTCAAAAAATGGGGATGGTTTAGAGGGTTTCGAGGTAGTGCTGGGCGTCCAGAGCCGCTACACAGCCTGAACCGGCAGCAGTAATAGCCTGGCGGTAAGTCGGGTCAATGACGTCGCCTGCAGCGAATACACCGGGGATAGAGGTCTTAGAAGCGCGTCCGTCGACGGCGATGGTTCCCGCATCGGTCAGCTTGAGTTTACCTGCCACCAAAGCAGTCCGAGGATCAGAACCGATCGCAACGAAAACACCTTCAACAGTCAGCTCTGATTCTTCACCGGTTTTAGTGTTGGTCAGAGTTACCGAAGAAACCTTGTCTTCACCATTAATGGTTTTGACGGCAGAATCCCAAATAACTTCAATCTTCTCGTGATCAAATACGCGCTGCTGCATAATCTCAGAACCGCGTAGCGAATCGCGGCGGTGCACCAGATAGACCTTGGATGCGTGGTTAGTCAGATAGAGAGCCTCTTCCAATGCGGAATCGCCACCGCCAACCACTGCGAGTTCTTTTTCTTTGAAGAAGAAACCATCACAGGTGGCGCACCAGGAAACGCCGTGCCCGGAAAGGCGTTGCTCGCCCTCGATACCTAGCTTGCGGTACTCGGAACCGGTAGAAATAATAACGGTCTTTGCCAGGTGAACTGAGCCGTCACTCAAAATGACCTTCTTGGTGTCGCCATCTAGTTCAAGCTGTTCGACGTCCTCGTAACGGATATCGGCTCCGAAACGCTCTGCTTGTGCACCAATGGTAGTCATTAGCTCGGGGCCCTGGATACCATCTACGAAGCCGGGGAAGTTCTCCACTTCGGTAGTAGTCATCAGATCGCCACCGGGGGAGACCGACGAAGCAAAAAGTACAGGCTTCAGATTTGCGCGTGCGGTATAAATCGCTGCGGTGTAACCAGCAGGGCCAGAACCCACAATGATGACGTCATGAACCGGCTGGTTCTCATCTGCTTCAGGAGCAGGTTTTTCAACGCTGGCGGGGCTTACGTTAATTGATGCGCCGGCACCTGCGGCAAAGAGCCCACCCAATGAATCGGTAGCCATCTGAAATCCTTTCCCAGGAAATAAAAACTTATCGGTTAATAAAACCTATCAGCGCCCCCGAATATTCCTCATGAGAACGCTGATAGGCAAAAACTTAGTTAGAAACTGAAACCTCTGCGATACGCAGACCATAGCTGTAACCCGCAATGGGCTGGGTGAGCTGAGGAGCTTCAGTGAAGCGAATAATAACGAACTTAGCGCCGTCCTTCTGCTTCTGCTGGTCAAGATCAACACTCACCGTAGATCCAGCGAAAGAGCCTGAGCCCACTTCAGTAGCGCCATCCAGAGACGCCGAATCGTTGGTCAAAACTGTGAACGCACCACCGGTTCCACTCTGCTGCTCAATGGTGAGCTGAGAAACGGGAGCCTGCTCCTCCAACTCAAAGGCCAACGCGACCTGATCAGTAGCGCCACCAAAATTAGAGGTAGCAAAACCATAGCTCATCCACGCGGTGGAGGTATTGCCATCGGTCATCTGCCCCAAAGTGTTGTCCTGATCCGCCATGAAACTAGGGTTAGCAGGAACAAGACGGGTCACGTTACCAGCTAGCTTGGCATCTGCCTTTTTTGTTTCAGACGGAGTGGAAGAAGGAGTAGCGCTGCTAGAAGACGCCGCAGCAGAGGAGGATGACGACGCCGGAGTAGCAGCCTGCTCCTCGCCCTTATCCTTCACCATGCCAGAGAGAGAACTGAAGACTACCGCCACACCCACTACAAGCAAAAGAATCGCAGCAATGGCTACAGCCCATACGCCGCCGCCGCTCTTTTCTTCATCGTCGTCGGCATAATCGTCGTAATCCTCATAGTCGGGAACCTCATCAGCGTAATAGGCATCCGCATGTTCCTGACCAGCTGCCCCGGCAGCAACCGCCGATCCCGCAACCACAGGAGCTTCTACCGAATAACCAGGAATTTCCCGCGTGGCAGAAATAGACTGCGGGGAAGATGAACGAGTTGCCGCAAAAGAACCGGGAGCAGTGGAATCTTCATCCCCAAAGATTTCCTCCCCCAACGCCTCCTGCGATTCAGACGACGCCGCCAGGGTCGAAGAATCCACCAACAACGTATCCAACAGCGTATCTGGACGCGCCAACGCCGTCACCAAATACGCACGACCACTCGTATTACCCAAATCGAGCACCTGCACCTGCGAACGGGCATTAGTCACCAGCGTGCGAGCATTCGCAATCAACCGATCATTATGGGCAGTAGCCGCCACTACAATCGAAACCTTACGATTGAGAACGGTGTCCTTGCCCTCAAGAATCGAATCGCCATCAGCTGTTTCAGTAACAGCTCCGGTCACTTTATAGCGCTCGCCAAGAACAGTGTTCACAGGAATCGGCTGAGAAGAGTGCGACTGGGACAAGTGGTCCTCCAAAAGGCAAGATTTCTTACGTGGTCAGTGATTTTAAGTGAAGTTTACCTGCTCAACCCCTCAATCGTGGCGGGGTAGAGAAAGGTTTAGAGGAAAGGAATTTTCCGACGCAAAGGATTCAGCAGAACATCTAGTTCCTGCACCCGAAAAATAAGAAGGAAGAAATAGTAGGCAACAGACATCACAACGCCACCGACCATAATTGTAATCAGCGCGTTCATAATGCTACTCCAGGCAAAACCGTTGAACGAATAGCCACCCAAAAGCCACAGAGCCCACGCCCCAAAAAGGCCGGCAAAAAACGATGACAGCGCAACCCGAGCATGAGTCAACACAATATTTCGACCGTCATAACGACCAAACCGTTTTCTCAACACGAAATGGCTGAGAATAACCGCCAGAACATTCTGTAACGCATAAGTACCTGCCAGCGCGAAGACCGTATGAGAAGGATCCAAACGCGACGCAATAAAACCAGCCACCACAATAAACACCGCAGAAACCAGCTGAATAAAGAATGGTGTACGCGCATCCTCCTGCGCATACAACACACGCCCCATCATGAAAGCGATAGTCAAGAAAGGCCCACCCAAAGCGATCACCGTAATAGTCTGACCAATCTGAGCCGCCGACGTCACATTCCCATTACCAAAGAGCATCCCCACAGGGCCAGCAAAAACAATCAGCGCTACAGCCAGGAAAATAGTGGCAACTGACGACACCCGCAACCCAGAAGAAAGAGCAGCAACAACGTTCTCGGCGTCGTCGTCCTGCGAAGCTTGAGACATCTTATTGAAAAGATACGTAGCAATCGACAAACCAATCACACCGTGCGGCAACGAGTACAACATCGACGAGTAATTCAATGCCTGAATACCCGGAATAATCTGCCCATCATGGGCAATAATATTTGAAGCAGTCTTCGTGAGATAGAAAAACGCTAAATTAGAGACGACGCCGGTAGCCAAAGTCCACCCCGCCAACTTGGCAGAATCACCCAAACCAATACCACGCCACCCAAACTTAGGGCGCAACCTCAAACCCAACCGCTGCAGAGGAATCAACAAAATCAGCGCCTGAATAGCCACGCCCACCGTAGCAGAACCCGCCAGCACAAGAGTCTGAGCGGAAGTCCAATTCGACACATCATGCAGCGGGGGAACCTCAGCACTCTGACGGCCAAACGCAAAAATAAAGTAAATCAGCGCGCCAATAGCCACAATATTATTGATGACCGGCGACCACATGTACCAGCCAAACGCCCCGCGGGCGTTCAAAACCTGACCAATAATCGTGTAAAAACCGTAGAAGAAAATCTGCGGCAAACACCACAGGGCGAATACCAGACCGAGCGCTCGCTGATCGTCGCTCCACTCTTGACCCATAATCGAAATAATTGGCCAAGCACAGGCAACTACAACCAAGGTAACTGCGGCAATTCCCACGCTCGCCAGAGTAATCAGACGAGAAATAAAATCTGAACCGCCGTCATCGTGCTTTGCCGCCTTGATGATTTGCGGAACCAGCACCGCATTAAAAATACCCCCGGCAACCAACACATAAATCAGGTTCGGAAGGGTATTCGCGGTTTCAAAAATAGTACCCATTGCTGTGCCAGAACCAATAGCAATGGTAATCAGAATGGTCTTCACAAAGCCGAGAATGCGAGAAACCATAGTTCCCGACGCCATAATGGCACTCGAAAATGCACCGGTACGTGCCACGTGTGAACTCTTTTCTGCGTGTTGACTGCAAATAAGCAGGCGAATCCGTGCCCCGCCTAAGAAAGCTGGTGGATGATGTACTCGCGCGCAATCTCAGCGATGCGGCGCTCATTAGGGAACGAAAGCTTGCGCCCCAAATCGTCTATATTAACCCACGCTACGTCAACAGCCTCGTGGTCAGGGTCTTTTTCGGTTGTGAGATAGCCACCAGTGGCAGAAAGAAGATAGTGGTGAACCGTCTTATGCACACGCCGTCCAGCAACCGTAAACCAGTAATCAATACTGCCTAAAGACGCCAAGACATCGCCCATAATGCCCGTCTCTTCTTCAATTTCCCGAGCTGCGGCTTGAATATTGTTCTCATCATTTTCCGGATGTCCCTTAGGCAAGCACCATTCCAGGCGCCCCCCACGGTTTACACGAGCAATGATGGCAACGGGTAAAGCAGGGTTATCAAAATCGACAATTACGCCGCCTGCGGAGACTTCTTCCACCGTGGGCAGCATGGAAACGGGCGTAAACGCACGTCTCTTGGGAGCCCGGGGTACTGGAAAAGTCATGTCTCTACCTTAACCGATAGAAATGCATAAGTGTGATTAATGGTGAGAGAGTGCGAACATCTGCCAGTTATCTGGCACGATTAAGGGACTATGGCGAAATCTCTTGACACCTCTGCAATCCATCCCCTTGCCCTAGAGCTCGGTAAGCTTTTCGAGACGGCGGGGTTCGAACTCTCATTGGTGGGTGGTCCTGTACGCGACCTGTTTCTGCATCAGCAGGCAACCGATCTTGATTTCACTACAAACGCTCATCCCGACCAAACCCTTGCAGTGGTCAAAGATTGGGCTGATACTACCTGGGAAATCGGTAAGGAATACGGCACCATTGGGGTGCGTAAGGGAAACGAAATGGTGGAAATTACCACCTATCGCGCCGACGCATATGACCCTGATTCCCGTAAGCCCCAGGTTGCCTTTGGCGATAATCTCGAAGACGATCTCTTTCGCCGGGACTTCACCATCAACTCTATGGCGCTGCGCCTCCCTTCTTTAGAACTGGTTGATCCTTTCGGAGGGGAATCCGATCTGGAAGCCGGGGTTATTCGCACACCGGGCACTGCAGAAGATTCGTTCTCAGACGACCCCTTACGCATGATGCGCGCAGCCCGCTTTGCCGCACGCCTTGATATTGACGTTGCCCCCGAAGTTTTCACCGCTATGACGGACATGGCAGAGCGCATCAACATTATTTCGGCTGAACGAGTGCGGGATGAGCTGGTCAAACTTATTAAGGCACCTGCTCCCGTACGTGGAATTGAGCTCCTCGTGGAATCAGGGCTGGCGGGCTACGTTCTGCCGGAAATTCCCGCTCTCAAACTGGAAGTGGACGAATACCATCATCATAAAGACGTGTACCAGCACTCTTTGAAGGTCTTAGAGCAGGCAGCCTCACTTGAGACAGACACTGAAGGCCCTGTTCCCGCCCCCGACTTCGTGCTTCGTTTTGCTGCCCTGATGCACGATATCGGAAAGCCAGATACCCGCAAGTTTGAGCCCAACGGTTCGGTGAGCTTCTTGCATCACGACATCGTGGGGGCAAAGCTGGTTAAAAAACGTATGCGGGCTTTGCGATTTGATAATGACACCATCAAGGCAGTGGCTCGCCTCGTCGAGCTACACATGCGTTTCTACGGCTATGGCGATGCCGGCTGGACCGACTCGGCGGTACGCCGCTACGTGCGCGATGCCGGAGACCTGCTGGAGCGGTTGCACCGACTCACTCGTGCTGATGTCACAACCCGTAATAAGCGCCGGGCAAACCGGATTGCTCACGCCTATGACGACCTCGAACGTCGTATCGAAGAACTTGCCGAACAAGAAGAGCTCGACGCCATGCGTCCGGATCTTGACGGCGAACAAATCATGGAAATTTTAGGGGTTTCACCTGGACCTATAGTTGGAAAGGCATATAAATTTTTGCTAAACATGCGCCTCGATGAAGGTTCATTAGGAGAAGAAGAAGCAACCCGCAGGCTCAAAGAATGGGCAGCGGATCAGGGGATCTGAATTCCGAGACGGGACAAGCGACCAGAAAGTTCACCTTTGACCGGCAACTGCTGGTTAAAGGTGCGTTTTGGTGGTCGCATCTTCAGCTTCGCAAGCTCAGCTATTCCAGCAGATTTTTATTTCCTCGCGCGCTCGGAAAATCTGCTTCCATCTCGCTCGCTCGGAACCGGCCTGGGTATTCGCTACGCTCATAGCTTCCTATTCGGTTGCCTCTTCAGCTTCGCTCGCTCGGAACCGGCAACCTCATCCTTGCGGACTAGAAGGTTTCTCAGGATTTCATACCTGAAGTTCTACCTAACAAACCCCTATCCCCGTACTGTAGAGAGTAGACAGGTAAATCTTCTAAACCGCCTACTGAGCGAGGAAAATACATGCTCGAAATTAGAAATCTCACCAAAAAATACGGGGCGAAAACAGCCGTCGATAACATCAGCTTTACCGTCCCTAACGGCAAAGTCACCGGCTTCCTCGGCCCCAACGGCGCAGGTAAATCAACCACCATGCGCATGATTGTCGGCTTGGAAAAACCCACCAGCGGACAGGCGCTGGTAGACGGCGAAAAATACGCCTCAAAGTCATCTCCTCTCTCCTCGGTGGGAGTTCTGCTCGACGCCAAGGCAATTCACCCTGGACGCTCAGGTCTAAACCACCTGCGCTCCCTCGCTCTTACTCACGGCATTCCCAAGAGTCGTGTCGATGAAGTTATCGATATGACCGGTCTAAGCGCCGTCGCCAAAAAGAAGGTTCGTGGATTCTCCCTTGGCATGGGGCAGCGCATGGGCATTGCAGCCGCGCTCCTGGGCGATCCGCAGAATGTTATTTTGGACGAACCCGTCAACGGACTTGACCCTGAAGGTGTTATCTGGGTGCGTAACCTAGCGCGCTACCTCGCATCTGAAGGCAAAACTGTACTGATTTCCTCTCACTTGATGAGCGAAATGGCACAGACTGCTGATGACCTCGTGGTGATTGGCCGCGGTCGAGTTCTTGCCAACTCTTCCATTAAAGATTTCTTGTCGCTGGCAGCAAATGATCGCATTTTGGTTCGTACTGATCACCGAGAGCAGCTTGATCGTGTTCTTCAAGAACAAGGAACCTCGGTTTCCCCCATCGAAACAGACGGTTTGATGGTTCAAGGGTTGGACGCGCGGTCTCTCGCTCGCTTGGCGGCGGAGTCGAATGTGCTTCTGCATGAGATTACCCCGCAGATTGCTTCTTTGGAAGATGTCTACATGAATATGACCCGGGACGAAGTGGAATATAACTCCTCTGATTTGCCGGAAAATCATCAGACTGGTTCGGGTGTCTCACCTGTGGCTCCCGGGGCAACAATGTATGAATCAAATGGTATAAATCAGTCGAATACGAAACAGGAATCGACGCCGTGGGCGGGCCAACAAGGTAGCCGCGCAGTATCTGGAACCACTTCACAGCAGGAGGAAAACTAATGACCACCACTACCTCAACTGCGTCGCGGACTTCCATTGCGCCGCGAAGCGCCTACGCTGATAAGAAATTGAGCTTTTTCGGTACGGTTCGTTCAGAAGCTCTCAAGTTCCGCACGTTGACCACTAACTGGGTTATGACACTTATTGTGGGTGTTGTGATGATTGGTTTGGCGCTTCTCTTTGCAATGAACCTTAACTCACAGGCCGAGATGTTGCGCGACAATCCTCAAATGGCTGCCGAGATGGCGGCTCAAGCTGGGGAAGACGGCGCTTCGTACTTCACGATTGATGGTCTAGTACATTATGCTCACGGGCTGGGCGCGTCGGGCACCATGCTAGCTAATATGCTCATTGCTTCTATTGCCGTGGTTTTTGTGGCATCTGAATATGCCACACGGGCTATTGGTACTACTCTTACGGTGGTTCCTCGCCGTTCTATGGTGTATGTAGCGAAGTTCCTTGTGGTGAGCGTCTTCGGTTTCATTACCGGATTTGTTGTAGCTGCTCTTTCCTATTTTGCTTCTACTCCCATTCTCAATGAGGAGCTTTCGAGCAAAATTGATTTCTCTTCGGGTGCCGTCATGAACTGGCTGGGTGTGGCAATCTACTTCATGCTTATGGCTTGGATGGGTCTCGGATTTGGCGCGCTATTGCGTAGCAATGCGGGCGGCGTGGTTTTGGTCGTTGTCTTGATGTTCGTGATGCAGATTATTTTCAGCACCTTGCAGTTTGACTGGGCAACCGATTTCGCACCTTACCTCCCAGCAAGTTTGGGCAACAACATCACTTCTTACGGATTGCCTAAGGACGCTGAGATCGGCTACCAGGAATCTGGGGCTTGGCTGGCTCTTTGGGCTGGTGTTCCTGCTTTGCTCGGTTACCTGCGGTTTGCTTTCACCGACACTAAGTAAGGTATGAAGTCTCGTTCAACATCTGGCGCTGCGCCTCTTTCCGAGGGGCAGCGCCTTGTTGCGCGTCGTCGGGGAAGGACTACGCGATGGGTGAAGGCTCATCCTGTAGCTACTAACGGGATACTTGCCGGGCTCAATCTGTTGCTGCAGGGTATGTTCTCGATAGTCATGGCGATTCCGCGAGATTGGCCTTCGGCGCCGCATCTTCTTGTTCTTATCGTTTTCAATCTGTTGAATACTGCCCTGATTTTGTGCGCAAACGGTGGCCCCTGCAACTTTTGCTAGGGGCAACATTGGTCGACCTTATCTATTCCGTTATCGTCGGTACCGAGAGCAGCTTTTCGCTGGCGGGTTTTGTGCCGTGGATCTTTCTCTACACTGTTGCTGCGGAGCTGAGTCTCCGTCTGACTATTTTTGGTTTCCTTGCTGTGAGCGCCGCCAATATGGTTCTCATGGGGTTCCTTTATCTTTCTGAGCCGATACCTACCGGCGATGGTTCAACTATCTCTTTACAAGAGAATCCACTCCCGCTTCTTACTCTTTTAGGGTTTAGCGTGGGTATGGGTGTGGCGATTAACCTCGTCGTCGTTATGTTCGGCAGATTCACGCATAAGAATAATGAGTTTGATCGTGAAATCGTCGAACGCTTTGATCAAACACAGGTCCTCGCCGCTACTGAAGAACGAACCCGTATTGCTCGCGAAATGCACGATGTGGTGGCGCATTCATTGACCGTAATGATTACCTTGGCTGACGGTGCACGGATTGTGGGAAAGAAGAATCCTGAGCGGGCTGAGGAGGTTCTTCAAGAGCTTTCTCATACTGGACGTACGGCTTTAGCTGATATGCGCCGAACCTTGGGCGTTTTGAGGGAACCGCATGCGCAGAATGCACCGCTGTTGCCCGCCGAGGGAACTTCAATGGATGCTCGGGAGAACCTTCAAGAGCTAGTAGATTCTTTTGAAGCAACGGGTATGCCGGTTGTTCTTGAATATCACGGCGAGGTTATCCCG
Source organism: Rothia sp. ND6WE1A (assembly GCF_001683935.1). Lineage (NCBI taxonomy): Bacteria > Bacillati > Actinomycetota > Actinomycetes > Micrococcales > Micrococcaceae > Rothia > Rothia sp. ND6WE1A. The sequence goes on from NZ_LXTU01000020.1 coordinate 12,069, forward strand.
GCAGATAATAATTTACGATTGAGTCTCTATCGGATTGTGCAGGAATCTTTGACTAATGCGCTTCGTTATGGACGGAATGTTAGCGAGGTGAGGGTGAAAGTGGAAGTTATGCTACCGGATGTTTGGATCACTGTAATAAACGATGGAACAGCCGCGCTAGAAGATTCTTCGGGTATAGGCTCTTTGGGGTCAGGAAAGGGTTTAACTGGTATTCGGGAACGAGCTGCGTTCTATAACGGGTCGGTGATCGCTGGGCCTAACGATATGGGTGGTTGGACTCTTCGCGCTCATCTGGTGTGGGAATCTTCGGTTCCTTCAACTCATCACTAAAATAAAGAGTATTGGCTCCGGGAGGTAAGGATCTCTATGTCTGAAGCATCACCGCTACGCGTGCTGTTGGTAGACGACCAGTCTCTTCTGCGGATGGGATTTCGCCTGGTGCTAGAGGGCACGGATATTGAGGTGGTGGGGGAAGCATCCGACGGCGCGCAAGGAGTTGCAATGGCGCAAGAACTGCGCCCCGACGTCGTGCTGATGGACGTCCGTATGCCAGTTATGGATGGCATTGAAGCTACGCGGCAGATTACTCAAACTACGGAGTCACGAGTCATCATTTTGACCACTTTTGATGTGGATGAATATGCATTTGCTGGTTTACGTGCGGGAGCCAGCGCATTTATGCTTAAGGACGCGCAGCCTGAGGAGCTAGTGAGAGCTGTGCAAGTGGTAAATGCGGGGGAGTCTATGGTGGCTCCCCGGATGACTGCTCGGTTGGTAGAAGAATTTATCAATAACACATCTACTAGTAATTATGCTTTATATGGAATATATAAAAGTAGATTAGAGTCCTTGACACCCCGGGAAAGAGATACAGTGGAAGCAATAGCTACCGGTCTTTCCAACTCTGAAATCGCAGAAAAGTTCTTTGTTTCAGAAACCACGGTCAAAACGCATGTGCGGTCGATTCTCTCCAAACTTGATGTAAGGGATCGCGTGCAGGTGGTTGTCTTCGCATATGAGTCGGGAATGGTTCAACCGGGAAACAAGTCCCCTCATGTCTTGAGAAACGATTTCTAAATGACGGAGCAGAAGCCTCAAGAAGATTCAGCCAATCGCTGGTCTCATAACCGTATCCTTACCGCTTCTCTGCGCACGGTAAACAGGGGGCGCAGGGCGGCAGGAATTCTTACCTATTCTGAGACGCGGTCGGTGAAACGGCGTCTGTGGTGGGCCATGGCGGTTGTGGTGATTCTTAGCATTCTCGTTGCCACTATAGGGAACTATATTTCCACCGTTCGTACTCCCACTGAAGCTATCGAAAAACACTTCAACAATCTTCGAGACGGCCGGTATTTCAGGGCTATGGATCGTTCGGCGTATGGGGATGACTCTGTTGTTTTTCTGAAGAATTCGATATATCGGCAGTCACCTGGCCGCGTTGAATCCTATTCCATTGAAGAGATTCAGGAATCTGGCAATACTGCGACGGCGCAGGTGAAAGTAAAAGCAGATGGTAAAGAACAGCTGGTTCGTCTGAACGTGGTGAAAGACCATAAAACGGGAATTTTTAATGATGCTTGGCATCTTGCAGAGCCAGGGCAAAAGCTCTTATCGGTGGAAAATTCTTTTCCTCTGGATGAATTCTCTATCAACGGGTATGCCGTAGATTTACCTGATACTGGAGCTTTCTCTCCTGAAGAATCTTCCCTCTGGAAGGTCGCTCTATTACCCGGAAAATTTGAGTTTGGTATGCCTAAAGATTCCTACTATTCGGTGGTTGGTGGGTCTTACTCTGTGGGCGTGGGATTTGATCAGGGCTCGCTGAAGCTTCTGCAGTATAAGCTTCGTCCGTCTTACCGTATGTGGAGTGAAACGGATCAAGAGATTAATAAGTGGGTGCAGGAATGTATGAACTCTCGTTCCCTCTCTTCAGAAGGTTGCCCTGCTTCTAAAACACCCTCGGAAAAAAATATAACCGAGGTGGAATGGAATCTTATTTCACGTCCAGTGATGTATTTAGAACAGGATTCCCAGAAGGGGGATACTTGGCATGCTAGCAAATATAAAACTGCAGAATTTGCCGTGACCTATGAAAAAAACGGGAAGAAAATTACCGAAAAAATCTCTACTCCTATCGATGCAAAGGTTGTTTCATCGGGCAAAAGTGCGTCGATAGAGGTAAAGGCGGGGGAGCCTTCTGAATCCTCTGCTTCACCCTCTGCGAAAGGTGCAGACAGGTAGTCAAATTCTCAGTAGTCTTAAAAGTGATACAAGAAGAACCTCTAAGATCTGCACGGCTACATCAAAGGAGAATCCATGTCAGAAAGACCCGAACATTACACCCCGCAATATATAAATAATCAGCGCAATCCTTTTGCTCCTACCTACGGAATTAACCAGCAAGCTACCACCGTAATTGTCCGGCAGAAATCTTTACTCATTGCATATCTACTGTGGTTCTTCTTGGGTTGGTTAGGTTTACATAAGCTGTATCTGCGTCAGCCTTTTATGGCGCTCTTCTACGTCATTCTGTTTGCTATCGGTTCCACCACCTGGCACATAATTCTAGGCATTCCCTTTATTGTCTTGTGGGGTCTGCTCATGTTCATAGATATCTTCACCATGCCAATTCGTGTGGGGCTAATGAACTCTCTAGCAGTTCGTCGCACGTACTAGTTTTTGTGCCCGTTCGACGTCGAAGCGTCGGGGAGCTACGGTGGGCAGCCGCTTTCCCTCGGTGGCGGTCTGAACTTACACGTCTGTAGTTCGTGTGACCTTGCGCCGAACCTCCAAAAAACCCTGTAAATAAGGCGTTTAATCCTGTAAAGTGGCAAAGTCTGTGCAGAATCGGTCAATCTCCGCTTTTGTGCAAGCGCGAAATATCTCCTGCTATGGAAATCCCATAGCCGTTTAGCCCAAAGGAGGGGTTTAATCATGCGTGAATACGAATTGATGGTTATCCTCAATCCCGAGGTAGAGGATCAGGCTGTTGAGCCCACCCTCTCTAAGTTCCTCGAAATCGTAACCAAGGACAACGGCACCATTGACAAGATGGACATCTGGGGCCGTCGCCGCCTGGCATACGAAATCCAGAAGAAGACCGAAGGCATCTACGCAGTCGTCAACTTCACTTCCACCCCGGAATCTGCAGCAGAATTGGATCGTCGCCTTAACTTGAACGAATCCGTGATGCGCACCAAGATCATCCGTCCGGAAGATCAGAAGATCTCCTCCAAGTAATCCCTTTCAAGGGGTTGGTTCACGCCGTTTCAAAGTGATGTGATTTTTTTACAGAATTTTTGAGATTGACGCCTAAAAATGTCAGACCCTCATGAAAGACTTTTTCTAATTACTTGATTATTCGACTGGAGGCATCAAATGGCTGGCGATACCGTCATTACTGTCGTTGGTAACCTTACCGGCGATCCCGAGCTTCGTTTCACCCCTAACGGTGCAGCGGTAGCTAACTTTACGATCGCATCCACCCCGCGCAATTTTGATCGCGCATCGGGTGAATGGAAAGAAGGCGAGACCCTCTTTCTTCGCGCATCAGTATGGCGTGAAGCCGCTGAAAACGTGGCAGAAACCCTGCGTAAGGGTATGCGCGTCATCGCACAGGGCCGTTTGAAGTCCCGCTCGTACGAGACTAAAGAAGGCGAACGCCGCACTTCAATGGAGCTAGAGATCGAAGAGATTGGTCCCTCACTCCGTTTTGCATCTGCCAGCGTGAACCGTAACCAGCGCTCCGGAGGTAACAACTTTGGTGGTCAGCAAGGTGGCGGTTTTAACAATGGGGGAGGCAACAACTTCGCTGGAGCTAACCAAGGTGGTTTCAATGGTGGCAACACCGGTGGCCAGCAGGGTGGTTTCAGCGGCGGCAACGGTTATAGCAACAATAACGGTGGCGGTAACTTTGGTGGCTCTCAGGGCAACCAGCAGTCCTCACCGCAGTCAGCTCCTGCACCTAGTGCAGATCCGTGGGGCGCTCAGTCCGGCGGAAACTATGACTGGGGTGCGGCGTCTGAAGACGAACCGCCCTTCTAAACCGATAACCTTCGAATAAAAATATCCACCATCCCGCGGTTTAGCCGCGGGCTCCCAACAAAATAAAGGAGCACCACGATGGCTAAGGCTGAAATCCGTAAGCCCAAACCAAAGCAGAACCCGCTCAAGGCTGCAGACGTAACCGAGATTGATTACAAGGACGTCGCTCTTCTGCGTAAGTTCATCTCCGATCGCGGCAAGATCCGCGCACGTCGTGTAACTGGCGTAACCGTGCAGGAACAGCGCAAGATCGCTCAGGCAATTAAAAATGCCCGCGAAGTTGCACTCCTGCCTTACTCCGGCGCTGGCCGCTAAAGAGAAGGAGAGTAAAGAACATGGCTAAGATCATTCTGACTCAGGAAGTTTCCGGTCTGGGTGTTGCAGGTGACGTCGTTACTGTAAAGAACGGCTACGCACGTAACTTCCTTCTGCCCCGCGGCTTCGCAGTTGTATGGACCCAGGGCGGCGAACGCCAGGTTGAGTCCATCCGCGCAGCTCGTACAGCTCGCGCTAAGGCATCACTTGAAGAGGCACAGGCTCAGGCAGCTAAGCTTTCAGACGCAACTGTAACCGTTGCTCACAAGGCTGGCTCCGAAGGTCGTCTCTTCGGTTCTGTTAAGGCAGAGACCATTGCAGACGCTATTGAAGCTGCTGGACTAGGTTCTGTTGACAAGCGTGCGATCCACCTTGGCAACGCTATCAAGTCCACCGGTACTCACAACGTTTCCGTGCGCTTGCACGAGGACGTTGTAGCAAACGTTGAACTTGACGTTGTAGCTGCATAAGTTTTTGCTTATGAGCGCCACGCGTTTGTAAAGAATGCCGCTTTCCTTGGGGAAGCGGCATTCTTTGTATGTGAAGGCGCTTTTGATTCCGTTCTTAGAAAGTAAAGGCATACTAGAATTTATGCGCTTATCATCCCAGACAACCGATTCTTCCTCCCGTGCGTCGTCGCGGTGGGGTTCGCTGAAATCTAGCACCCAGATGTTCCTGGTTGCACTTATTATTCAAGTGATTGCCACAGTCCTTTCTTTGATTGCGGTTTATGGGTCTCTTTCTAGCCCATCGGGTACTCTGACTCTCTTTTTGGTGTGTTTGGTGGGGAGCATCATCGCCTCTGCTCTGGTGATGATTTTGACGGTGGTGGGCCTATTTCGTTATCGCCACATGACCCTATGGAACGCGCTTCTGTTGATTTTTACGGTGGTGACTAATCCGGTGGTTGTGCTGGCGCTTCTGGCCACCGCTCTTTGACGAGGTTCTCTGGTGTGCTTTCCTTTCGTCTGCCCAAACACCTGCCTCATGAACTTCTGACACCGTTCATATAATGTTTTTAAAATCTCCAGGTGACTCCCAGGATTCTTAAATGAATACCAAAGGTTGCTGGTGTTAACTAGTAATAGATGGTTCGAGGAGCACCTGAAAAGGATTCCGAAGCTTTCTGAAAGTTGAATAGCCGGTGCGAGAAATGCTGAATTTCGTATCGAGAATGTGTGTGTTAAAAACTAGCGGCAAGACCAGTATGGGGGTCGGGCCGCTAGTTTTTTGTTTAAAAAATAGTGGGATTTTGCTAGAGTAACTCCCACCGGACGATGTAAGCCGTACCCGGAGAGTCCTCTCTAAAGTAAAGACGGCTTGAAATAACTATTGTTTTTTCGAGCTGGGGCGCGGTATGTACTGGGCAATTCTTATTATTTCTGGTCTTTTTGAAGCGGTATGGGCTACAGCTTTGGATCGTTCGGAGGGGTTCACCCGGTGGCTACCCAGCGTCGTCTTTGTAGTGGCGCTTGTGGTGAGCATGGGTGGGCTTTCATTCGCACTGCGAGAGGTTCCACTGGGCGCAGGGTACGCGGTGTGGGTAGCGGTGGGGGCTGTAACAACTGTTATTTTTGCGATGGCTACCGGCGCGGAATCAATATCTTGGGTGAAAATTATTTTCTTGCTCATGATTATCGGCGGGGTAATAGGTTTGAAAGTTTCTCACTAGTTCGTACTGTGGGATTTTTTGAACATAATGGAGTATGGCTACTTTCCCGAGCGTTCTCATTGCAGTTGATAAGTTCAAGGGTTCTCTTTCTGGTGCTGGGCTTTCTGAAGCAATCGCAGAGGGGATGAAGGATGAGCTGGGGCGATCCTTTGAGCCACTCATATGTCCTATCGTTGATGGCGGAGATGGAACGGTCGAAGCGGCTCTTGCTGCTGGTTTTCGGGAAATCATGGCGCCGGTTTCTGGTCCTCTGGGGGAGCCAGTAGAGGCTCAGTTCGCTTATGAAGGTTTATCCCAGACCGCTGTAATTGAGGTGGCGGAAGCATGTGGGCTGTGGCGTATGGATTCTCAGCAGCTTGATGCGGTCAATTCCACAACTTTTGGTGTGGGTGAGTTAATCCTTGCTGCGTTGGATGCCGGAGCCCGTCATATTGTGGTGGGGCTGGGTGGATCTGCCACTACCGATGCTGGTGCGGGGATGTTGCAGGCTCTAGGCGTAAAGATTCTGGACGACGACGGTGAGCCTCTGCGCGTAGGAGGAGGGGCTTTACTGGGCGCGGCTCGAGTAGATGTATCGGGGCTGGATAACCGGTTAGATTCGATTGATTTCACGGTTGCTTGCGACGTCACGAATCCTCTTTTAGGCTCGAGCGGTGCGGCTGCTGTTTTTGGTCCACAGAAGGGCGCAACAGAAGAGCAAGTTTTGCTTCTTGACCGGTCATTAAAACATTTTTCCAACCTTTTAGAGTTGGATATGGGTGTTTCACGTGAAACATTCAGCACTCAGGAAGGCGCTGGGGCCGCAGGAGGACTCGGATTCGCCTGCCTCGCTTTAGGGGCCAAAATGCGACCGGGGGTAGATATTTGTTTTGAACTTACCGGTTTTCACCAGGTATTAGAGCATGCAGACGTAGTGATTACGGGGGAGGGGAAGCTCGATGAGCAGACCCTCCAAGGAAAGGGGCCTGCCGGCGTCGCCAACGCAGCCCGCGCGCAGCATAAGAGAACTCTTGCTGTCTGCGGTTCCAACGAGCTCACTGCCCAACGAGCAGAAAAGGCAGGGTTTGAGCGGGTTTTCGCCGTCCTAGATATGGAGTATGAAGGACACCAAGTAACCCTGGCGGAGTCCCTAAAGACCCCGAGCCACTATGTAAAGCTCCTCGGAGCAGAGATTGCCCGATATCTCAGGGAATCACCGAACTAACAACTCTTGAGGCTTACCCCATCAACACCTGGTATGAACTGAAAAATTCATGCACGAGACCAATGAGCTTCTCTCATGTTCTATGGAGGGAAATTTCATGCCGTAATCAATCCCACCTCGTGTGTCTTTCTGTGCCATGAGAAAATAGAACCCACCCTAGCAGTTAGCAGAAGAGGTAAAAAGTGTCTGAGAACCCCGAGTATGGTGCCCGTACCCTTCCCCACGATGATGTGGCGGAGCAGTCTGTTCTGGGCGGCATGATGCTTTCTAAAGATGCAATTGCTGACGTCGTGGAGGTTCTGCGTGGGTCTGATTTTTACAAGCCTGCGCACGAGAATATTTACGAAGCAATTATTACTCTTTACGGCCACGGCGAACCTGCCGACGCCGTTACGGTTGCCGACGAACTCAATAAACGCGGTGAACTTAATCGTATCGGCGGCGCCCCCTATCTGCACTCGCTGATTTCCTCGGTGCCCACCGCTGCCAACGCCGGATTCTACGCGGAAATTGTGGCAGAACGCGCGGTCTTGCGCCGTCTGGTTGAAGCTGGCACTAAGATTGCCCAGCTGGGTTATTCGCAGGACGGCGAGGTCGAAGGGCTGGTGAACCAGGCGCAGGCTGAGGTTTATAGCGTTGCCGACGGCCGTGAGAACGAAGATTATGTCCAGCTCAAAGAAGCCATGGATTCCACAGTGAATGAGATTGAGGCGAACGGCTCGCGTGCCGGTGGTATTCACGGCGTCCCCACTGGCTTTATTGAATTTGATGAGCTCACCGCCGGGTTGCAACCCGGTCAGATGGTGGTTATTGCGGCTAGGCCGGCAATGGGCAAGGCTCTTGCGCTCGACACTCCAATCCCTACTCCCTCAGGTTGGACGACGATGGGAGAACTATCCGTTGGTGATCAGGTTTTAGGCTCCGATGGTTGTCCCACCACCGTGATTGCAGCTACTGAGGTAATGAATAATCGCCCGTGTTATCGAGTGGTTTTCGATGACGGGTCGGAAATTATTGCCGATGCTGAACATCAGTGGCTCACAGATACCCGGGCCTCTCGTAAGTCTAAGCAGGCAGTACTAGCGGGCCTCCAAAAAAACCAGCGGAATACTGCTGAAGTGCGAACTACTGAAGAGATTCGTTCTACTTTGCGTTGCAACACTGCTGATGCCCGTATCAATCACAGCGTGAAGAACGCTCGTCCTTTGCAATTTCCGGATGCTGATTTGCCGATTGCCCCTTATACCTTGGGGGTGTGGCTTGGAGATGGTGCGAGCGCCGCTGCCCGGGTAACATCAGCTGATTCCGAAGTTCTCGCGGGGATTGAATTAGACGGATATCAAGTTCAACAAGTCGATGGAATAACCTATTCTGTTTCTCTACCGACCGTGTCGGATGCAGGTGAAGTTAAAGCGTGGGTTGTGCGTCCCTGCTCCGAATGTGGCAAAGATTGCCATGGGACAAGATGCCTAGAATGTTATAGAGAAAAATCAACTGTACAAGGGCGACTGCGTAAGCTCGGCGTCCTTGGTAATAAACATATCCCTGCAAGTTACCTTCGGGCTTCCGAGAAGCAGCGTAGAGCTCTTCTGGCTGGGTTGTTGGACGCTGACGGTACTGTAACTAACGCTGGGTGTGTGCAACTGGTCGTGACAAATCGCCAGTTAGCGTTGGACGCTCAAGAGCTGATTCATTCGTTGGGTTACCGCTCTGGCCTTCGTACTAAGCATGTGAAGGGGCGTTCTGAGGCTACTTCTACCGCATACAAGCTTACTTTTTCGGCTGCGGATACGGTCTTTGGATTATCGCGAAAGAACGATGCTCATCGCCTTCGCGACGCTCGTCCCACGCCTAAGCGAACTAGTCGGTTTATCGTGGCGGTAGAGCCCATAGAGTCTGTGCCCGTGCGTTGTATTCAGGTAGATAATGAGGAGCATCTCTTCTTAGCTTCTCGTGCCATGATCCCTACTCACAATTCTACGTTTGCCCTCGACATCGCTCGTTCTGCGGCAATTAAGAACAATATGGCAACCGTTTTCTTCTCGTTGGAAATGAGCCGCAACGAGATTGCTATGAAGATTCTTGCCGCTGAGGCTTCTCTTAACCTGGGGGATTTGCGCAGGGGACAGCTGGACGACGACCAGTGGGCTAAGCTCGCTACCGCCGTCGGCAAAATGGACAACGCTCCGTTGTTTATTGACGATTCGCCCAATATGACGCTGATGGAAATTCGGGCGAAAGCGCGCCGTCTGAAACAGCGAAATAATTTGAAGCTCATTGTTCTCGACTACTTGCAGCTGATGAGTTCGGGTAAAAAGGTGGAGTCGCGTCAGCAAGAAGTTTCGGAGTTCTCGCGTGCGCTGAAGCTCATGGCGAAGGAGCTCGAAGTGCCGCTCATTGCGCTGTCGCAGCTAAACCGTGGCTCGGAGCAACGAACCGATAAGAAACCCATGGTGTCGGATCTGCGTGAATCTGGGTGTCTGACTGCTGATACCCGTATTTTGCGCTCAGATACTGGCGCAGAAACGACCATGGGTGAGTTGTTCGCATCGGGCGCTCGGAATGTTCCTGTATGGTCCCTTGGTGACGATATGCGGTACGTTGAGCGTCATCTTACCCATGTTTTCTCTACCGGAGTGAAACCTGTTTATTGCATGAAGCTTGCTTCAGGTAAGCAGATTCGAGCAACCGCGAACCACCCTTTCTTTACGTATCGTGGGTGGAAAGGTCTGGGGGAGCTTGAACCTGGTTCGCGGATTAGTGTTCCCCGCCATGTGAACGGGCCTAGTAACCGTGTTATATGGGACGATGCGCAGGTGACCATGCTCGCTCATATGCTGGGAGACGGTTTGTTTGTGAAGGGGCAACCTATCCGCTATGCCTCGGTAGATGAGGAGAACTTGCAAGCAGTAACAGAAGCGGCAAAGCACTTCGGTATTATTGCTGTCCGAGACACTCATGAAGTTGCTCGCTGTACTTCTTTACGTCTTCCGGCGCCCTATCGTCTTACCCATGGCAAGAGAAACCCTCTTGCGGCGTGGCTTGACGAATTGGGACTGTTCGGATTGCGGTCATGGGATAAATTTATTCCCGCTGAAGTATTTACATTGCCGAAAACGCAAATTGCCCTGTTTATCAAACATCTGTGGGCAACTGATGGTTCAGTGACTGTAAAGAAAAATGGTAGAAGCGGCCGCATTTATTTTGGCTCCACATCCCGGCAGATGACCGAACAAATCTCCCTGCTTTTGCTACGGTTCGGTATCTCTACTCGTCTGCGTGAGGCGCCTCTGAAGGGAGAATATCGCCAGGGCTACACCTTAGATATTTCCGGTCGCGATGAGCAGCTTCGTTTCTTGCGTGAGATTGGTGTTCATGGAGGGCGTGCTACGAATTGCCAACGTCTGCTGGACATTCTTGAAAATGAAGGCATGAAGTCAAACACTAACGTAGACACGGTACCTGCAGAGGTATGGAACGATGTCAAAGATATACTTTCTGACCGAGGAATAACACATCGAGATTTCCAGAAAGATATGGGCAGCAAATATTGCGGTTCCGCCTTCTATAAGCGTTCGCCCTCTCGTAGCCGATTGGCTCGAGTTGCGTCCGTCCTTGATTCGGCTGAATTGGATATGCACGCGGTAAATGACATCTTCTGGGACACCGTGGTGAGTATTGAGTATGCAGGCGAGGAAGAAGTCTTTGACGCAACCGTACTGGGGCATCATAACTTCATTGCTAACGGTATAACTGTGCATAACTCGATTGAGCAGGATGCGGATATGGTCATCCTTTTGCACCGCGACGACGTTTACGACAAGGAATCTCCTCGCGCTGGTGAGGCGGATGTCATTGTGGCGAAGCATCGTAATGGCCCGACCAAGACAATCGCTGTTGCTTTTCAGGGTCACTATTCACGCTTTGCGAATATGACTCACGATTCATATTCAGACGGTGGTTTCTAGCCCTGCGGGGTTGAGTGCGAGAAGATGGATTTATGAACGATCAACTTCTCGCTGATAAGACCATTGCTATCACTGCTTCTCGTCGCGCTGAGGAGCAAGCGGGCGCGTTCGAGCGCCACGGGGCGCGCGTCCTCCTTGCGCCTACGGTGCGAATCGTGAAGACGGATGACGACGCCGCACTCGCTGCTGAAACGCAGCAGGTTCTAGCACACCCGCCGCATGTTCTGTTGGTTGCTACCGGTCACGGTTTGAAAAGCTGGCTGGATGCAACAGAAAAAAATGGTGGGGCTGAGCGTCTCAAAGAGATGTTAAGTGATGCGCAAATTTATGTGCGCGGCGCTAAGGGCAGGGGTGCGGTGCGCTCGCTGGGTTGGCAGGATTCTGGAATCGCGCAGGTGGAGACTACCGAATCGTTGGTGGAGCTTGCGCTGGAGAAGGGCGTTGCCGGAAAGAACGTGACTATTCAGCAGCATGGTAAACCGGACCCCGCTTTAGTGAAGAGACTGGAAGACGCCGGTGCTACGGTAACGCAGGTACATCCTAACCGGTGGGAGGAACCTGAAAACCCGGCTTTAGTGGATGAACTCATCAATCGTTTGATTGCGGGGGAGATAGATGCCATTACTTTTACGGCGGCGCCGGCGGTAGAGGCTCTTCTGGAGAAGGCTTATCACTTAGGTAGGGGGGATGAGGTCGAAGCAGCACTCCGTACCGAAACCGTTGTGGCTGTCGTAGGGCCTGTTACTGCCGAACCGTTAAATGCTATAGGGGTAAATCCTGTGTGCCCGGAGCGATTCCGCATGGGGGCTATGGTGAAAGATTTAATAGAGGCTCTGCAATAAAAATTTCCGTTTTGGTCTCTCCTTATTGCTGTGACTTGCGCTTTTCTGCTGAAATATTTCTTTTTTCTACCCTTAATTTTGAGAAATTCCGCGTGTTGAAAGCGCTATGTCATGTAATTTGTTACCCGTAGGTAACTTAATGTCAGGGATTTAAGGAATACTCTCATGTCACTCTCTAGCGTCGAGCGCGACCAAATCGCTCGTGAATTTGAGCAAAATCTGCAGGAATCAGGTCTTACTCTGGACGAGTTGCGCCAACAATCGGGGCTCGATGAAGATCGCTTTATGCGCGCTTTTTTGATGTCCGAACGAGGCTCTGACCCCGTTGACGTCTGGCTGATTCGAGCCCTCCTAGAAACCGCCGTCAAACATAACGGTGGTACCTTCACCCCCATCACGAAACTCAATGAGGAAAATCGCCGGCGTGCTGCTGGTTGGTTTGGCATCAAAGATCGCCGCTAATTTCGAACCTACTCACAAGGATATTTCTATGACTCTCCCCAGCGGCACTCCCATCGGGTTTGATTTAGGCAACGATAACCCCGAAGAAGCTCAGCGGTTCTACGGTGAACTTTTCGGCTGGGCGTTTGAAGGCCGCGGTCCTAATTTTCATCATTACCATCTCATTACCCAAAATGGCGGGTATGTAGGCGGGCTGATGAATTCGAAGATGAGCGCTGAGGGTGAGTTAGACGAGGCGCCCTACCCCAATCACTGGGCGGTTTACCTGAGCACCGATCACATCGAAACTGCTTACTCAAAAGTTAAGAAAAACGGTGGGGTGGGAATTTTTGGCCCTATGTGGGTAGGCGAAATGGGTGCGATGGCGCTCGCTAAGGATTCTGCCGGCGCTGAGGTAGGGTTTTGGCAGCCCGGCACTATGAGTGGCTATGAATTCACTGCGCAACCTGGGACCCCCGTCTGGTTCGAGAACATGAGCCGGGATTTTGATGCGGCGCTTCCTTTTTACCAGAATATTTTTGGGTGGGAACCATCATTCATGGAGGGCGCTGAGTATTCCAGTTTCCGATACGCCACTAACTTCAAATCCGAGCAGGGGTCTGCGGGAATCTGTGAGGCAGACGGTCTATTGCCTGAGGGCGTTCCTTCCCATTGGCGTATTTTCTTCCGCGTGGAGGACGCCGACATCACCGCTCGTCGTGCAGCTGAGCTGGGTGGGCAAATAGTGAGCCAGCCGCAGGATAATTTACTCGGTCGAGTGGTGGCTCTTAAAGATTCTACGGGCGCACCTTTTATGATTATCCAGACCGTAAATCACTAAATTTTGAGGGATGCCAGGGTCTTCCTGCAGGAGGAACTAGATGGCGTCGGCGTCAATAACTCCTTCCAATATGCGCCTATCGATGTGGGTGCCTTCCCGAATGATGGAAAGGGTGCCGGTGGCCTCAAGAATCACACATTGAGCTTGGTCTAAATGCGCTATGCCCGCCCGCCGCAGAGCGCTATAAACCTCTTCATGAGTCAGATGGGATCGGCGAAGATTTTTCTGGATGAATTGGCCATGGGCAATGATGACGCGCGAATGCGATTTCATGCTTCGGATACCGGTAACCTGCTGTGCTTGACCAAAAATCATTTCAAGAAGCATGAGGGTTCCCAAGCCAATGATCCCCGAGGCAAGAGTAGGTGGGTGGCCAATGATAACGCGCCCTGCCACGGCGCCGAACATAATGATGATAACCGCATCGAAACCGTTCCAGCCGGTTAGTACCCGCACTCCAAACACTCGAACAAGAATTAAAAATGCTAGGTAAATACCGATGGCTGAAAGTATTACTATGGGTATTCGCCAGGGCTCTATGCCGAGGTATTGGATATAAGTTTGCAGGCCGTCAGGCGGCGTCATTGTTTTTCCCCTCTGAGTCGGGAGATAAAGGTCTGTTCCTACTCTAAGGCCTTCTCCTTCTAGAAAACTGCTTCGAGAGATCTTTGAAGATGAATGGGGTGCTGGTTTTATCTGGGTACGATGGGTTTCATTACTAACGATAGTTTTAGCTAGTCAGTAAATGGATTGCCTTATATTGCGGGAGAAGAAGATGAACTACGAGCAAATTCCACCGGAGACTAAAGATTGGACCGTTGTACTTCGCGACGGCTGCCCTGAATGTGGTTTTCAGCCTGGCTATGACTATGGGGAGAATGTTCAGCGTTTGCGCGCACTTGAAGCTCCGATCATGACTGCTTTTAACCGTCCTGAACAGGAACTTTATGTGCGTCCGCAGAAGAATACGTGGGCACCTATTGAGTATTTGGCGCACTGCGCGGAGGTCTGCGAGGTGATGAGCCAGCGTTTAGAGTGGATGCTAATCCATGAAAACCCGGAGTTTGCCTTGTGGGATCAGGACGCCGCAGCGGTGGATGGGGAGTATCTCAACCGTCCTGTGGGTTCAGTCAAGCGTGATTTGCTTACTAATTTGCATCATGCGGCGGGTGAATTTGAAAAGGTGCCTGCTGACTTATTGGAGCGCACCGGACGTCGTTCTGATGGCAGTCGCTTCACTATCCAGACGCTCGCAGAGTACTTTGTGCACGATTTAGAACACCATATCCACCGAGATATTTAGAGGTTTAAACAGGGGGAGGGGCTCTCTGCGGAATAGCAGAGAGCCTCTCCCCTTTGGGTGAAGTAAACCTACTTCATTTGGTTAGCCCATCCATTATCTTTGGTGAGAACGGTGGCAACTCCCTTAGCTGAGGTAAGCGTAATGTTCTGCGTGTAGTGGTAAGTCGTTGAAGCCAAAGTGCCGGAGGGTTGGCAGCTTGAGACAAAATCCATCGCGTCGGGTGTAGGTTGTGTCCAGGTGGTACCGGTAACAGCTATAACTGGGGTGTAAGAGGAGGTGTATTCTCGATAGGTAATGTTATTGTTTACCACGAATTTTCCCGTAGCGGTCGGTATTGACCATGCTGAAGAGGTTGAGGTAACTCGTGTGAACGTCGTATTTGCAGCTACCGGTAGCCAATAGTTAGCAACTAGGTTAGAGAGCTTTGCGCCGGTGGGAATATTGCTGACCGTAACGTTACTTCCAGCAGTTTTTTGAGTAATTCGAAGTTGAGATTTGTTGTTACAGGTATACGGTTGAACGTTGCCGTTTGTACTACTTGCGTTATAGAACCATGTAATGGAGGTAAGCGTAGGTTGAGCTGATGCGGCGTATACAGGTGTAACGGCAGAAGCCATGATTGCAGGTGCTGCCCAGCCTGATCCTTTAGCGAGCGTGCGGCGCGAGATGGTGCGATGATTATTCATTTTTCCCCTGGACGATTGGTTGGAAAATTCTTAGGGTGAACCGCCCTTATAAAATAATACTATTCGATTTTTCTTTTTTAGACGGGGTGGATCCGTTCAACGCACCTACAATTTTCAAATGCGGAAATTCCAATTTTAATCTTCTTTTGTAGACTGAACGCAGATGTGCCACCGGCGTTATCAGTGTGAAGCAGAAAAAAGAGGAAAAATGGCTTTTAAACAGGGCGATCCTATGTGGGTAGATCTTGGTTCTGACCAGTTGGAAGAATCAAAGAAATTCTATTCGGAGCTATTCGGTTGGGAATTCACCGATACCGGGGCAGATTTTGGGCATTACAACATCATTACGCTGAATGGCCAGCGTATTGGTGGGGCTATGAACTCTTTGTTCGGTCCCGACGGCCCCCGCGAGAAGGCGGAAACTTCTAACGCGTGGAGCGTTTACCTCAAAGTTGACGATATGGAACAGTCAATCGAGGCTGTCGCAGGTCCTGACGCTACAGCTTTTCAGATTGTAAATGTGCCGCAGGACTCCTAGCTCCTGTGTCTTTACAGTGAACACTGCGCCGTTGGCGGAATAACTTGGTGCAAAGGTCTTCTTCGAGCATAGGCTGATTTATACAGACTATGTACTAGGAGAAGACCTTTGTCGTACACCACTAAAGTTTTGCAGAAGACCGGCCCTGAGGAGCCGTACCAGATTGCTGAAATTGAGCGCCGCGATCCTCGTGCGGACGACGTCGTCATTGATATCAAAGCTGCTGGTATCTGCCACTCTGACATTCACATGATTCGCAACGAGTGGGGCTCTGCAACTTACCCGTTGACGGTTGGTCACGAAATCGCTGGCGTGGTAAGCGCCGTTGGTTCGGACGTTACTAAGTTCAAGGTGGGCGACCGCGTAGGCGTGGGGTGCTTGGTGAACTCTTGTGGCGAGTGCGAGCAGTGCAAGGCTGGCGCTGAGAACAACTGTCTCAAGGGCGCGATTGGTACTTATAACGCTGAGGACGTCGACGGCACCATTACTCAGGGTGGTTATTCACAGAAAATTACTGTGAATGAGGGTTTCGTCGTCACTATTCCTGATGCGCTTGATTTTGACGTCGCGGCACCGTTGCTGTGTGCCGGTATCACCACTTATTCGCCGCTGGCTCGCTGGAACGTCAAGCCCGGTCAGAAAGTAGCTGTGATGGGTCTGGGCGGTCTGGGTCATATGGGTGTTCAGATTGCTGCAGCAATGGGCGCTGAGGTGACTGTTCTTTCCCGCTCTCTGAAGAAGGCGGACGCTGCCAAGGAGTTGGGTGCTGTGCGTACCTTGGCTACTTCCGATGAGAATTTCTTTGAAGAGCACCGCGGTGAGTTTGATTTGATTCTGAATACTATTTCAGCGCCGATTGATTTGGGTTCTTACCTGAACCTGTTGAAGCCTCGCGGAATTATGTCGGTGGTTGGTTTGACTACCGAGCCTTTGCCTCTGCAGATTATTGATTTGATTCGTGGCGGTCGTGTGCTAACCGGTAACAATATCGGTGGCATCCCCGAGACTCAGGAAATGCTTGATTTCTGTGCTGAACACGGCATTGCTTCAGTAATTGAGAAGGTCAATGTTCACGAGGTCGACGACGCTTATGATCGCGTGGTTGCCGGTGACGTCAAGTTCCGTATCGTGATTGATACCGAGACGTTTGATTCTGCCGAGTAAGTACTGTTCGGGATGAAAGGGGTCCTCTCTGAGGACCCCTTTTTGCCATGGGTTAGGCTATCTGGATAAACATCTCTGAGTATGAGCAGTCTATGCTTGACGCCGCTGATCCCGCCATCGCTGTAGGTATGAGCGCCTATATGCGCGATCAGTTTTCTTTTCTGGGATTGAAGTCTCCTCTGCGACGCGAAATCTTCAAACCTGATTTGGCTGAGTTGAAGAAGGAAGCTAAAATCGACGGCATCAATCAGGATTTTGTGGAGCATGCCTGGGCTCAGGAGGGGCGGGAATTTCTTTATAACGCTCTCGATTATTTGGTAGCTGTTAAAAAGTATCTGCAGCCTGCAGATATTCCCTGGTTGCGCTCGCTAGCTGAGCGTAAGACATGGTGGTGCTCGATTGACCGGCTTAATCGGATTATTGGCGATGTCGCGCTACGTCATCCTGAGCTGAATCAGATGCTCCTGAACGAGTGGGCGGTGGACGATAACTTTTGGATTCGTAGAATCGCTATCGACCACCAGCTCACTCGTAAGGAGAAGACTAACCCGGACCTTTTAGAGGCAATTATTGTCAAGAATTTTGGGTCTTCTGAATTCTTTATCAATAAAGCAATTGGTTGGTCTTTACGAGATTATTCGAAAGTGAACCCTCAGTGGGTACGGGATTTCCTAGCCCGTTATGGCGAGAAGATGGCGCCCCTGAGCATTCGCGAGGCAAGCAAATATATCTTAAAAGGTTTATTTATATAAGGTAGGGAGCTTCAGTCAGAACATCAGTAAGGTGAACTGGCTGGGTTTGCCATCAACCTAGAGGTGTGTCCCTTTCTCACTGTTTTTAGTGTTTCGTTAGATCATTTGTTCTGCAACGATATCCAGTGTTTTGTGCACCCCTTCTGTTGTAGGAGAAAGAGGAGAGAGCATCAGTTCGTCTGCTTCTACCAAGTGAGCAAATCTCATGAGGTAGTCTTTGACCTCAGCTGCTGTACCTGCGGTGGTGTATTTGAGCATGCTCAGTATTTGTTGACCGGGCGCGGAATTCATGAGCATGTCGATTTCAGCCTCTGAATAGTCGCGACCCTGGCCGACCATATTCTTAACGCGGGATCGTTTGGCTTTTTCGAGCTGAGCTTGGGCATCCTCAGCAGTGTCTGATGCGATGACGTTTACTGCTGCGATGACGTAGGGTTCAGCCAGCTGTTCGGAGGGATTGAACCGCTCTCGGTAGACCTTGATGGCTTCTTCTAGATGCGTGGGGGCAAAGTGGGAAGCGAAGGCGTAGGGCAAACCTAGCGCTGCTGCCAGCGAAGCGCCAAAGAGGGAGGATCCCAGAATGTAGAGGGGAACATTGGTTCCTCTGCCGGGTACGGCGTTGATTCCGGGGATTTGTGTGTTGTCGGTGAGGTAGCCCTGTAGTTCTTTGACGTCTTGTGGGAAGTGTTCTGCTGCGCTGTAGTCTCGACGTAGTGCTTTGAGAGTCTTCGGGTCTGTGCCGGGGGCACGTCCTAGACCGAGATCGATGCGGTTGGGGTAGAGCTCTGCTAGCGTTCCGAATTGTTCGGCTACGACCAGTGGGGAGTGGTTGGGAAGCATCACGCCGCCGGATCCTAGGCGAATCTTGGAGGTTTTGGCGCCTACGTGGGATATAAGGACGGCGGGGGCTGAGCTGGCAATGGATTTCATGTTGTGGTGCTCTGCGTACCAGATGCGTTCAAACCCTAGCTGTTCAGCGTGCTGGGCAAGAGCTACGGATCGTTTGAAGCTTTCTCGGGGCGTTTCGCCGTCGAAGATGGTGGCGAAGTCAAGTACGGAAAGTACAGGCATTGTTTTCTACCTTTTCTCTAGATATTGGTTCTTATGGATTTCAACGGGGGATTAGGGGATTTTGTTCCTGAAAACTAGGTTTTGAGGAGGTATTGAAAAAGTTCGAGAAAAGTTTTTAATCCTGTAAAACCGGATTGACTAGGACTTTTATAAAGTAAGCAAACTTTACATACACCAAAAAGTAACCTTTTGTCACGCAGGTCACCACTTTTCGATTTGCGGGGGTGTTGTGGAGTGTGTAAAGTAGTACGAGTCGCCGGGGCGAGGGAGTGAAAGAAACTCCTAGTCAGACGGTGATTCGGATAAGTTTATAGGGTGTTTTTCTTCGGGTTTGTAGCTGGTTTTGCTGGTTACTCTGATTGAAAGAATGTGGTGTGTTTCACGGTTGTTCGTGTTGCATGGTCGCTGGACACCTGGTAAGCTAGACGAGTTGCCCCGATGAGGGTAACGAAAAATGTAAACAAGATGTTGACTGACGTTCTGCAGTTGCCACGATGTAAGTGGTGTGATTGGTTCGTGTGGTTTGTTGTTTGAGAACTCAATAGTGTGCTTTGTTCAATAAATGGCCTCCTTTTCTCATAAATATTGGGGAGGCTTATTGACTGAAACTGATACCAAATATTTATATGTATTTTTGAATACCTTTTGGTTATCAGAATGACAGCTTGAAGCAGTGATGAGTCACCGTACCCCGTGTGGCGTTTGAATCATTGTTTCGTTTTTATTTTGAGATCAGGTTATTCAAGCTTTTTTGTTTTCTAACGGAGAGTTTGATCCTGGCTCAGGACGAACGCTGGCGGCGTGCTTAACACATGCAAGTCGAACGATGAAGACTGGTGCTTGCACTGGTTGGATTAGTGGCGAACGGGTGAGTAATACGTGAGTAACCTGCCTTTGACTCTGGGATAAGCCTGGGAAACTGGGTCTAATACCGGATATGACAAGGAACCGCATGGTTTTTTGTGGAAAGGGTTTGTACTGGTTTTAGATGGGCTCACGGCCTATCAGCTTGTTGGTGGGGTAATGGCTCACCAAGGCGACGACGGGTAGCCGGCCTGAG
>NZ_LXTU01000016.1:0-5990 GCF_001683935.1 Rothia sp. ND6WE1A
TCCGCTGCGTGCGTTGGAAATTTGAGAAAGGCTGTCCTTAGTACGAGAGGACCGGGACGGACGAACCTCTGGTATGTCAGTTGTACCGCCAGGTGCATGGCTGATTGGCTACGTTCGGGAGGGATAACCGCTGAAGGCATCTAAGCGGGAAGCCTGTTTTGAGATGAGATTTCCTGGCAACTTTGTGTTGTGTGAGGTTCCCTATAGATGATGGGGTTGATAGGCCGGGTATGGAAGCAAGGACTGGAGACTTGTGGAGTTGACTGGTACTAATAGACCGAAGGCTTACATATTTTTTTCTTGGTTTGGTTGTGTTTGCGTCCACTGTATGGTTTTGAAATAACAAAACACTCTTCTTCAACGAAGAAGATAGGCACATGTTAATTTCATAGATTTGCGGTGATTATATCGCAGGGGAAACGCCCGGTTCCATCCCGAACCCGGAAGCTAAGACCTGTTGAGCCGATGGTACTGCACTGGGGACGGTGTGGGAGAGTAGGTTATCGCCGCATTACTTTTAGAAGGCCTTGGAGCATAGCTCCGAGGCCTTTTTTCGTTTAATAAACAGATACACTGAAGGCTTTCTAATAGTTTACTGAGAAAGTATGTTCTAAGGTGGTTACTCCTTGAATACTCCAGTATTCTGAAGAAGACAGTAATCAGAAGAAAGTGAGAACCCGGTGGCGAAAGACAGAAACGTCTCATCCGCTGACGATGCCCGTGTGCGCGCCCGTCAGGTAGCCTCAAAGCAGGCGAAATCGACGTCCAAATCTGGATCAGGCTGGATTAAAGCAACTGTAGCTCTACTGGTGGTAGCGATCGTTGCGATCGTTGCAATCGTTATGGTCAATTCAAAGTCCAAAGAGATTGCCGAATCAGGTCCCGTACCTGCCAGCGCCAATCAGTATGGCGGCATCGTGATGGATAAAGACGGAATTGTTAAAGATGCCTCATCTGAGCCCAGCCGTGATTTCAACTCACTCTATTCAGCATCTGCATCAGCTACCCCATCGGGTGAGTCTACTGCAGCGCCCGTCCCGCTTGGTCTTCCCGATCCCGAAAAAGCTCGTAAAGAAAGCGGTCCCGTAACTCTGACTGTTTTCCAGGACTTCAACTGCATCCACTGTGCTCAGTTTGAACAGGAATACGGTGAAGAAATCCAAAAGCTTATTGACGAAGGCAAAATTAAGCTTGAGGTCCGTAACCTCACATTCCTCGATGCAGCCCACCCCGGTGAATACTCAGCTCGCACAGCTAACGCTGCTTACTCCGTTGCTAACCAGGTGTCCACCGACGATTACCTGAACTGGCAGCGCGAAATGTTCACCCACCAGGGCAACGTTCTGAAGAACGACGAAATCATCGATATTGCTTCTAAATACGGCGCTGACATCAAAGAAGACATGGACAACAATACCTGGCGTCCGCTGGTGAGCGTTGTGACCCCCGAGTCATCTATGAACGGAGTGTCCGGCACCCCGACTGTTTACGCAGACGGACAGCAGTACACCAGCAAGGACTTTACCGGTTGGATTAACAAGATTATCTCCGAAAAAGGAAAAGCATAATCTGTAGATAACCGCTAAACTATTAGAGGTTTTGTAGGGACAGCTACTTACCGCGGTAACTCGTGGGGTAGCTGTCCCTTTTTCGTGTGAAGGAGAAGCATGAACAGGAACGTCCAGCTCTTTATCGATTGCGACCCAGGCATCGATGACTTGATGGCGCTCGTCTACGCCGCAGCTCATCCCCGCGTAGATATTGTGGGAGCAGTCGCCTCGGGCGGGAACGTGCCTACCGAAACAGTAGCTCGGAACTTACGGGGTGTCTTGCACCTCGCCGGCGTTCCAGAAGTGCCTTGGGCCTTGGGCGCGAAAGACCCTCTGGGGCAACGTCTTACTACTACAGAAGAAACTCACGGTCCCTTTGGCACAGGGTACGCTCAGCTACCCCTACAGGCAGAACCCACCAATCGGGTTACGGGGGAGGGGGCACAACTCTGGGTGGATATGGCCAACACCTACCCTGGGGAGCTGGACGCCGTCGTTCTCGGGCCTTGCACCAACCTGGCGTTAGCGCTCGACCTAGACCCGGAGTTGCCTTCTAAACTGCGAAGCCTGTACATCATGGGTGGCGCCTTGAACCACACGGGCAATACTATGCCCACCACTGAGTGGAACATCCATACTGACCCAGAAGCGGCATATAAAGTATTTGAAACGTTTTCTCAACCAGGACTGAAATGTTACCCGGTTCTGTGCCCGCTTGATCAAACCGAGAAGAACGAGATGACCCCTGAGCTAAGAGCGCGACTGTGTGCGGGGGAGGCTCCCGTCCTCAAAGCTTTGGACAACGCGTTGCAGTTCTATATGGAGTTTCACGAGAGCGATGGACTGGGATTTATCGCCCACGTTCATGATCCATTTGTAACGGCTCTGGCAGTGAACGATTCGCTCCGAACTAAGGGCGAATCCGAAGCTTTGATGTTGGGGGAGTCGACTGCCACAACCATTGACGTGGAATTGGATGGCC
The DNA here is from genome assembly GCF_001683935.1 of Rothia sp. ND6WE1A. Classification (NCBI taxonomy): domain Bacteria; kingdom Bacillati; phylum Actinomycetota; class Actinomycetes; order Micrococcales; family Micrococcaceae; genus Rothia; species Rothia sp. ND6WE1A. The sequence continues at coordinate 2,533 of NZ_LXTU01000016.1, forward strand.
GGCTCACCCGCGGGCAGACGGTCGCCGACTGGCGCAGACGGTGGAACCGCGAACACAACGCAAGAGTACTGACATCTGCGGATACCGAAGAATTTTTTCAACACTATATCGACACGGTGCGAAAAGCATTCGCCCTATAACCGAGGAGAAAAGCATGGCAGAAAGAAACGCGACGTCTGGGCAGAGGCTTTCACCAATGGGTGAGAGTCTCGGTAATCATGAACAAACTCAACATACTCGAGGGACGCACACTCTATTGAACGTGCTGGGGGCACTCGTCATTGCGGGGACTTACCTCTTTACCGTCCTGAGTGCGGGCGGTGGTGCTGAGGATATGACGGTTTCCCTGCCCCTGGTTAGCGGATACGCCGTGGGCGCGATTTTGCTACTCCTAGGAAACCTCCAACGAATTCCACTCTCAGCAGTAGCACTGATACCTTTTGCCGTTGCCTTTAACATCGTGCTAGGTCAGATTGTTGGGTTCTCGGGAATCCCACTTTATCTTGACTCCATCGCAACTATTTTGGTGGCTTACCTGGCTGGTCCAGCAGCAGGGGTGCTGACCGGCGTCGTCACTAATCTTGCCTGGGGCCTGACCATTAACCCCACGACTATTCCTTTTGCCGCAGGAGCTGCCGTCATCGGTGTATTGGCAGGTATTGCCGGACAACATCGTTTGTTGGAGCGCTGGTGGACCGCCCTGCTGGCAGGATTTGGCACAGGTATTGTGGCAGGTTTCTTAGGCGCGCCGGTAGCTGCATTCGTTTTTGGTGGAGGGCAAGGTGTAGGTACTGGATCGCTCGTCGCCGTTTTACAGGCAACCGGACAGTCTTTGTTGGGCGCGGCTACCCTGCAATCCTTGCTTTCTGACCCGCTGGATAAGGCAATTGCCTTCTTACTGGTGTGGGCGGTTGCCAAGACTATACCTCAGCGGGTGAAAAACCAACTGACAGCTCGATGAAGTTACTCGAACACGGGAATGGGCTCTGGGGCGGTCTTCATCCGCAAACCTGGGTTGTTATCGGATTGAGTTTCATCGTGGTGGCGTTGGCTCCACTGTCGATTTGCGCTCGTATTATTCTGTGGTTGACGGGTTGTGTGCTTTTGTTGGGAGCAGGGCAGGGACGCCGTCTGCTACTTCTCCTGTTAGCGCTGGCGCCGGTTGCCGGGATGTCCTTTCTCATTCAAGCTGTTAGCTTCAACGGGATGCGGGTTCTCGCTCAATGGCAGCCATTTGCCGGATTGAACTTTGCGGTGACGTTGGAGGGTCTACATTTTGGTGTTTTGCTGGCTTTGCAGGTTCTTTGCTTTGGAACCGGGTGTGCGCTGATATCGCTGACCACCACTGCGGCTGGGTTGCGCACGGCGCTGGGGAAGTGGCGTCTCCCGCCGAGGCTCATTTACTTGATTGTGGCGTCCTTGAACGCGCTTTCTCAACTGCAACGGTATGTAGCTATTGCGCGGGAAAGCGAGCGGGCTCGGGGTCTTGAGCGCAGAACGCTCGGGGGTAACGTGCGGCTTGCGGTGAAAACCGCGACGACCGTTTTTACTCTGGTTCTGTTAGAGCATGAAGACCGTGGAAAATCGTTGGCGCAACGTCGCGTAGAGATGCCCGGGCGTCGTATCTTTCTACGAACCTACGCCGATTCGCGTGGGCAGAAGGTTGCGCGTTGGATATTGCCCGCTCTGGCTATTGGGTTGGTTTTGCTCGCTTATGGAGGTGTTCTTTGAAGCAGACTATTGACGCTCGGGCTCTGATGGCGGCGGATCTGAACGAGCCGGAATTTCAATCGGCGCGCATTCTGATTTATGGGGGTCGAAATAGCGGGAAATCAGGGCTTGTCGAGCGTTTTGCACATCGGTGGGGTGCTCTCGTCCAAGGGGCGAATGCTCAGGCGCAACTGAGTGCGCTGTGTTCAACCGTTGCCGAAGAGATTGCTCTGGGGCTAGAAACGACGGTGGCAACGCGGGATGAAATGACCGTTCGAGTTGAGAGCGCCGCCGAGTCGCTGGGAATTTCACATGTGTTAGAAAGCAATCCCCTGCAACTTTCTGGTGGGCAGTCGCAGCTGGTGGTGCTTGCATGTTCTGCGGCAATGCAACCTGCAGTATGGGTGATTGATGAGCCTTTCACCGGCTTGGACGACTCCGCGCGAATCCGAGTGCTTGCTCTGTTGAAAGAGTACGAGGGGAGTGTGGTGTGGACGTCGGTCAGGCCGTCCGAAGCTGAGCTGAACCTGGCGACTCATCGGGTGGAGTTAGCTTCTGCGGATGCTGTTCAGATGACGGCGGCGCGAGTTGAGGATTCGACAGACCGAATTTTTGAACTTTTAGTGGAAGAGATGCGCTCGAACGAAGCGGCAAATCTTCCAGCGTTGCACGTGAAACAGTTAGCCGTGCATCCTCAGCCGCACGATAGGCGGAGAATCTGGGGTAAGCGTGACGCTCCGCAACCGATATTTTCTGGGCTCGATATTGAGCTTCATCGCGGGCAAATTCTGGCTGTTCAGGGCGTTAATGGTGCGGGTAAGAGCACTCTTTTGCGCACGCTCGCTGGACTCATACCTGCGGTGGGCGGGGAGTTTTTGGTTGCCGGTAGGTCTCTTGCGGGGGCAGATGCTGCCCAGCGAGTAGGACTCGTCTGCCTTGCCGCACAGCATCCAGCCCACCATTTTCTCGCCAGCTCGGTAGCAGCGGAGATTTCTTTGGGGCCGGCGGGGCAATGTTCGCAGGCGCTACGGTCTGAACTATTAGGTGCAGTGGGGCTTGCAGGAAAAGAAGAGGAGCATCCTCAGGACCTTTCGCCTGTTGAACAGCACCTACTAGCTTTGGCGACGGCGATTGCCGCACGTCCCGCCGTATTGCTTGTGGACGAGCCGACGGCGCGTTTGGACGAGGCAGGAGTGGGGCAGGTGATCCGATTGCTGAACGTATACTGCGCAGCTGGCGGCGCTGTTGTGGTGGCGACGCACGATGCTGAGTTCCTGGCGCGGGTGAAGCATTGCTCGCTGAATCTCTAACGAGGTGTGAGCGCGCCGACAATGCGAAACTAGCACGCTATGCGGTAGTATGGACGAGTTGCGTTTTTCGCTTCGCCTCCTTAGCTCAGCTGGCCAGAGCACCTGTCTTGTAAACAGGGGGTCACCGGTTCGAATCCGGTAGGGGGCTCACATAAAATCATTTGATTTCCTAGGGATGTACCTGCTGCAAAGTCTGGTGCATCCTTTTGTTTTAGGGACGTTTGCTAACAGATTTGCTAACAGGACTTTGTTTTGCCTTTCTAGTGAGGAGATAGAGATCCAGAAAAGGGTATATATTTTATTGATCATCTCCAATGGTTATTAAAGTATTGTAAAAATTTAATAAATCAGATTTTAGGTTATCTAGGGGATATTCTTGCCGAGAGCCATTTGAGAGTAATTGGTATGAAATATTATTATTATTTATTTTTGAATACT
>NZ_LXTU01000030.1:0-798 GCF_001683935.1 Rothia sp. ND6WE1A
TCGTATACACGTTTCGAACGATTTTTTTATTTACGATTTTTGAAGAATCATAGCTGATGCCGATTCCAAAATTATATTCGTTTATCCTCATTTTGCTATTCCTTAGGAAATAGATTATTTTCTAAATTTTTGAAATAAAAATAGATACATCTCCAAAATATATTATTTTCCCTTTCCGGTTCAGGTAACTGCAGAAAAGTAATAAGTCTAATTATAACAGCAATGGATGAAATAATATAGACCAACATCCATGCAAAATTCCAGATGGGCTCAATAATCGGAATTGATGCCAAGAGAGAAAGCAGGAATAGGGCTAATGCGGTCCACGCGACTGAAGTTCTGTAGGGTGAGAGACTTAAGCGTATATACGGGTGTTCAGCATCTTTCGCTATCAGTACGAGGATAAGTGATGCTGCTGAAGTTACGATGCCTATCGAGCTATTGGGAACCTCAAAAGTGTTGGAAGAGTTGTGAGCTAAACCGCCAATCCTCACGAATAGAGAAATTGTCATCAGAATAAAGAGGATAAGTATAGCCCAAGCAGACCAGGTTCGAACTCCTGGTTTGATAGGTATCACAGTGCAGGAAAATTGAATGAGATCGAAAGAATCAAATCTCACACTAGGTTTTGAAGGAAATAAAAACTTAACTCTTTGCTCATTTTTCATATAGTAAGAGTTGTCTATACCTTCCTCAAAATAAATTTCTGATATGTTTAACTGTGATGGAATATCGATTGTAATATGATTCGATGCATGTCTCCATATTCTCGGTATAGTCGGATAGTTGAATTTTACT
>NZ_LXTU01000046.1:0-594 GCF_001683935.1 Rothia sp. ND6WE1A
CTTTAAGACCCTGGGCCAGGGTTAGTGCTGGTGGTCTTCCGCCTGGTTTTGCCCAGGTGATATGAGAGGTGAGGGCTGTCAGTAGCGTGGTGAATTGCTGAGGTGTGAGCCCTGTTGTACGCTGGTGGAGCAACGGTTCTTCCGGTATGGCTTGAGGTTATTTGTAGTGATTTAATCCTCTTATTTTTGCCGCTGGTGGGGCCGTTGTCTAGTTGGTGGGGTGTGGGTGTGTTCCTACTTTTGAATAAGCCTCAATGAAAGGGGAAAAGTTTCGGCCGACAACTAATACCCAGGAAGCAACTTTACTCTACAAACGCTTTCTACATAGCCTAGTATCTGAAATAAATAGCTCTCAAAGTGGCCCAGGGCAATTTACTGATATTTCCGGATTAAATATTTCCCCCACCCAAAGAATGATTGACATACGTGAATCAGAATTGAATGAGAGGATAGAAATTTATAAAAACAAACGAATTGCAAACCAGAAAGAGTGGTATAAGGTAAAATCTCTCATTAATAGAAAAAAAGAAATAAAATATTTTTTACTTTCTATATTTTCATTTTTCCTATTCTGCATATTCGTTGCGTTAGATT
>NZ_LXTU01000059.1:0-1008 GCF_001683935.1 Rothia sp. ND6WE1A
TGATAGGGTAGCCTCTAAACTCATTTTGAAGAATCAGAATCTGGCTTTGACTCCCGCCAATATTAGGTCTGAGTGGGTGAAAAAAGAGGCTGAACGAATTGGTGTTCATCCTATTGTGGTTGTTGGGCGGCTCCAGAACGAGGGAAAACTCGACTGGAGAACTGCTCTGGCAAAGAATGCTCCAAATGTAGATGTGTTCATGAGTTCTTGGAAATAGCCTTATCTTGTCAGACCCCTCTCCTACGATATTTATCGGGGCTATATTAGGGCTCCATAAGTGAATTGAACAAGGAGACATTATGGAAGAAAACGAAGATTTTGCAGTTGTTCTGGACTATTTGCGGGAGAATTGTTTAGCGGGCGAAGATGAAGTTGTGGATGGAACTGATTTACCTTTTGAGGTAGTCAGCGAGCACTTTTCAAAAGCTCAGCGAATAGTGAATGATGATTTATTTTCTGGTGAGGTATCCGATCCTCACACAATAAATGTCATTAATAGTTTTAGAGACTGGGCTCGGCAACAACGACAGTAGATAAAATGCAGACGCAGTTTAGAACAATCTCAGATGTACGTGTACGGGTGGCTTGAGAAGTTGCTGGTTGGACTAAAGCTCAGTTAGCGGACTATCTCGAGGTCCCCCCGAGAGCGAATAACACATTTGAGAATGATGGTGTTCCTGCTGGTTATGCCTTCACTCACGTGAAAAACCTGATGGGTTCTGCGTTCTGGTTTGCGGCGGCCGTTGAGTTCTTATGAGGCTTATTCAAAAGTAGGAACACACCCACACCCCACCAACTAGACAACGGCCCCACCAGCGGCAAAAATAAGAGGATTAAATCACTACAAATAACCTCAAGCCATACCGGAAGAACCGTTGCTCCACCAGCGTACAACAGGGCTCACACCTCAGCAATTCACCACGCTACTGACAGCCCTCACCTCTCATATCACCTGGGCAAAACCAGGCGGAAGACCACCAGCACTAACCCTGGCCCAGGGTCTTAAAG
>NZ_LXTU01000070.1:0-463 GCF_001683935.1 Rothia sp. ND6WE1A
TGGTAGCAGATAATGACGTATTATCACTTTAACAATAAAGAGAATTTATTAGATAACTGCAGAGACTCCTCTCAGATACTTTCCGCATTAAAAATATTTCTAAAAAATTCCTTGAGGAAAGTCGATAACCTTTCTATTCTCATTGGTTCTGGATGTTCTTCAGGTTGCACCCCACTCATGGGCACAACGATGCAAAAGATGCTTCAAAATCCAGATATCAAACAGAAAGTTGATGAGTATTTCGTAGCACATCCTGAAGAGTATCCAGAGGGCAGCTCTAAAAGAGATGATTTTAAAGATATTGAAGGATTGCTTAACTGGTTACAGAGTGGGATTCAATTCTCATCTGGTGAATTAAAAGGTGAACTCTTAGGTATACTAGAAAAAATTAAGAGTAATTTTATATTTACAATCCCTTCTTTCGATTCCCCGGTATACCAAACTAAAAAGGATTGTAATAAGG